>NZ_WPDC01000004.1:0-94732 GCF_035615595.1 Vibrio sp. R-1
TGTAGTGCCGTGTTCACGGTTCAGTTCAAACAGTAAATCAATCACTTTTGCAGCTGTTTCTTGATCCAAATTGCCCGTTGGCTCATCAGCAAACAGCACTTGGGGGCTTATCATAAATGCGCGAGCAATCGCTACGCGTTGCTGCTCTCCACCCGACAATTGTGCGGGCGAATGGTGCATTCGATGCTCCAAACCGACCGCTTTGAGCAGCTTCTGGGCGCGCTCGCGATCCTCCGCCTCACCTTTTAACAAACAAGGCAGAGTGACATTTTCCAGCGCCGACAGGCTAGGAATAAGCAGAAAACTTTGGAACACAAACCCAACGGATTCACTGCGCAGTGCGGCGCGAGCTTCATCATCCAGTTGTGAAAGCGGTTTCCCCAACAGATACACTTCCCCTTCACTTGGCGTATCTAACCCCGCCAGTAGCGTCATCAGCGTCGATTTTCCCGCGCCTGATGCGCCGACAATCGCCACACTTTCTCCCGCTTTAATCGAGAGATTCACCTGTTTAAGGATTGTTAAATGCTCCTGATTAGTGGAGACTAATTTGGATAGTGATTGCGCTGAAATGATGGATGTTTGCATGACTCGACTACTTTCCTTTTTGTTTGTTGTTCTCTTTTCTGCTGCAGCCAGCAGTAAAACGTTATTGGTACTCGGCGACAGTTTAAGCGCAGGGTACGAAATGCCCATCGAACAAGCTTGGCCAAGTTTACTGGCCGACGAGCTAGTGGAACAGGGTCAAACCGTTACCGTCGTTAACGGGAGCATTTCTGGTGATACCACAGGCAACGGGCTCGCCCGCCTGCCCTCTCTTCTGAGCCAACATCAGCCCGATACCGTACTGATAGAATTAGGAGCCAACGACGGTTTACGTGGTTTCCCACCGCAAACGGTCGCTCATAACCTCACCACCATGATTGAACAGATCCAAGCTCAAAACGCAAAAGTCATCTTAATGCAGATCCGTATCCCACCTAACTATGGCAAACGGTACAGCGATGCGTTTTACCAGATCTATCCTAGCCTAGCTGAGCAGTTTTCTATCCCGCTTATCCCGTTCTTTCTTGAGCAAGTGATCCTCAAACCAGAATGGATGATGGCAGATGGTTTACACCCCAAACCTGAAGCGCAGCCTTGGATAGCCAAGTTTGTGGCCGAACACCTTGCCGCACATTTGTAACACCATCCACCGATTTACTGGTTTAGCTCAATAAAATTTACTCAGCTTTACGTTATTTTTGAGCCCTTAACTAGAGAATAGGTGACCCTATGCACATCAAGCCAATCATTCAGGGCGTTGTGGCGCGCAGCGCCCATCCTTATGGCTGCGAACAAGCCGTCCTACAACAGATCCAGTACGTAAAACAGGCGAATCCGATCAAGTCAGGTCCAAAACGCGTTCTGATCCTCGGAGCATCGTCGGGATTTGGGCTCGCGGCAAGGATTGCGCTGACCTTTGGTGGCGCGCAAGCCGATACGATTGGGGTCTCCTTTGAACGTGCTCCGTGTGAAACACAAACCGGCAGTGCAGGTTACTACAACAATCTCTTTTTTAAACAGCATGCCGAGCAAGCAGGTCGCATCGCGGTCAATCTCGAAGGCGATGTTTTTTCCGTCGACATGCGTGAGCAAGTGATTGAAGCGATAGAAACCTATTTTGAAGGGGAAGTGGATCTCATCATTTACAGCATTGCCAGTGGCATGCGCCGCAAGCCCAGAAGCGAAAAGGCTGACCCTGAATTTTGGCGATCCGCGATTAAGCCGATTGGTGAAGCAGTCTCTGGTGCAACCCTCTTGCTTGAAAATGACACGTGGATGGAAACCACCTTGCAACCGGCCAGCGAAGAGGAAATTGAAGGGACGTTACGCGTCATGGGCGGCGATGATTGGGAAAACTGGATTGATACCTTGATCAATGCCGAATCACTCGCCGAAGGGTGCAAAACGATCGCGTTTTCTTACATGGGCCCTGACGTTACTCACCCTATCTATCTGGATGGTACTTTAGGCCGCGCTAAAATCGATTTACACCAAACGAGTCATGCTCTGAATCTGAAACTCGCTAACTTTGATGGCGGTGCGTATGCCGTTGTTTGTAAGGCGTTAGTGACAAAAGCCAGCGTATTTATTCCCGGTTTGAGTCCTTACTTACTCGCGCTGTACCAAGTAATGAAAAATAAAGGCACCCATGAAGGTTGCATTGAACAGATGCAGCGCCTGTTTAGCGACAAGCTGTATGGCCATTCACGAATTCCACTCGATAGCGAGCGTTTGATCCGTATGGATGATTGGGAGATGAACCCCGATACGCAAGTACAAGTTCGTGAACGTTTACAACAAATGAATGCCAGCAATTTTCAGCAGTTAGGCGATTATGCGGGCTTTAAACGTGAGTTTATGCAGCTTAACGGGTTTGAATTTGACCAGATCGATTATAGCCAATCTGTTGATATGCATAATTTTATTAATAAAAAGTGACACGCCCCGTTGTTTTAGATTTGAGAATTCACACAAGCTAACTCAATTCGCTCTGCCATTCTGATCGGCATTTGTTAGAGTGACTGACCACTGAAGTAAAGATGTGACTTCAGACAGGCAGTCGCTCTAGTCACACCCAAAATCCATGCCGCAATCAAGGACCACTTAATGGCACCGATCCTTTCACACTCGATCCCGATCCCTTCTAGCATGCAGGCAAATTGGCAGCAGATGCTCAACCTGCTGGCCGAAGTGCTGAAAGTCTCAGCCACCCTGATCATGCGTTTACGCCATCACGATCTTGATGTGTTTTGTACCAGTGTCGGCATTGACAATCCATACCAAGTCGGCATGACCGAACGATTAGGCACAGGCTTGTATTGTGAAACTGTGGTCAATACTCGCCAGTTATTGTTGGTCAGTAACGCCGACCTCGACCCATTGTGGAAGGATAACCCAGATCTAGAATTGGGCATGCGCGCTTACTGTGGCGTACCATTGCAATGGCCAAACGGTGAGCTTTTTGGATCTTTGTGTGTCACCGATCGTCAAACTCGCCAGTTTCTTAGTACCGATCAGCAATTGATAAAAACCTTTGCTGAATCGATTGAAGCTCAGCTTAAAACCCTTTACCAACGCGAAACGCTGTTGCAAATGAACCAAGATTTGCACTTCAAAGTTCGTCATAAAATGCAAAGCATCGCCTCGCTGAACCAATCTCTCCATCAGGAGATCGATAAACGCCGTGCCGCAGAACAGCAGATTGAGTATCAGCGCAGTCACGACCTTGGGACTGGCTTTCTGAATCGCACGGCATTGGAGCAGCAGCTCGCGATGCAGCTGGCTCAATTAGCGGAACACGAAGAACTCGCTGTGATTCATATCGGTTTTGCCAATGCCCGCCAATTACAGGCGCGGCTGGGTTATCACCTTTGGGATGATGTGCTAAAGCAGTTACGTGAACGACTTGGTCCGGTGACGGAGGGGGAATTACTGACCGCTCGCCCTAACTCGACCAATTTGACGCTGATCTTAAAAGCCCATCCGCTCGACACCCAATTAAATCAGCTTTGCCATCGTTTAATTCACGCTGGGCAAGCGCAATTTGTGACGGAGGGGCTGCCCGTTCACCTCAACCCTTATATTGGTGTGGCCCTTAGCCGTGAAACACGCGATCCGCAGCAGCTACTGCGCCATGCCGTCAGCAGCATGTTGGCGTGTAAGGATTCGGGATACAAAGTGTTTTTTCACTCTCCCGCATTAGCCGATAACCATGCGCGGCAAAATCAATTGGAAAACTATTTACTGCAAGCGGTGCGCAACAACGATCTGCTGCTCTACTTCCAACCTAAAGTCAGCATGAAAACTCAGCGCTGGGTCGGTGCTGAGGCATTGTTGCGTTGGAAGCATCCGGTGTTGGGTGAATTTTCCAATGAAACCTTGATTCATATGGCAGAGCAAAATGGTCTTATCTTTGAAGTGGGGCATTTTGTTTTGCACCAAGCTTTAAAAGCCGCCAGTGATTGGTTAGCGGTGTGCCCAACCTTTTGTATCGCGATCAATGTCTCTTCCGTACAGCTCAAAAACAGTGGCTTTGTCGAGCAGATTCGAGATCTGCTGGCGCTGTATCGCTTCCCTGCGCATCAGTTGGAACTGGAAATCACCGAAAGTGGCCTGATCGTCGATGAACCGACCGCGAGTGATATTCTCAACCGACTACACACATTAGGCGTGACATTATCACTCGATGATTTTGGTACGGGGTACGCTTCGTTTCAGTATCTAAAAAAATTTCCATTTGATGGCATCAAGATTGATAAAAGTTTTATGGAGCAGATCGAACACAGTGAAAGCGATCAAGAAATCGTGCGTTCTATGCTGCATGTAGCGAAAAAACTGAACTTAAACGTGGTGGTGGAAGGTATTGAGTCGACGCAGCAAGAGCAGTTCATTCTGGAACAGGGTTGCGATGTCGGCCAAGGCTTTTTATATGGCAAACCTATGCCCAGTGAAGTGTTTACCCTCAAGCTCGAAAGCCACGCTCAGGCGTAATCGAAGGTATCTCCTGCTCTGTGGTTGTCGAGCATAAAGAGATTGGCTTATCATTCCTTTACTCTTCAGTGGGCGCTACCTATAATCGCGCTCCTCTTTTTCTTTCCCTATGAGCGATAATCGAGATGGATCGACTAATTGCAACACTCAAGAAACTCGAAAAGCAGAACTATCGTGCTTATCAGCAGATCAAAGGTCAGTACGACTTTGGCGACTTTACTCTGTTCATCGATCACATTCAGTCTGATCCATATGCTTCAGCCTCTCGCCTGCGTGCTACGCGCGCTTGGTCGTTGACGGGTTTAGATTGGCTGAAAGAGAAATCCCCTGCTTATCAAATGGCTGCGCGTGATTTTATCGCTCGTGCTTTTGCAGAGTTCGCCAAACAAGACAACAGCTTATCGATCGCGATTAGCGGCCAAACGGTTCTCGATAGTACCTCTGTTCTGTTTAACGAACACGGCATCGAACTGCGTTTTCGCATGAGTATGCCAGCGGAAGGACGCGATATTCTGGCGAAAAAAGCGCTGAATATCTTAACCTTTCACCTGCCGAAATACATTCGCCGTGCCACGCTTGAACGCGAGTTAGATAAAGCCGCACTACTGCATCATTGTGAAATCGTAGAAGATCAGGAAGCGATGCGCGCTCAACTGGACGATCTCGGTCTTGTCGCTTTCGTCGCTAACGGCAGTGTATTGCCACGATTAGCCGGTAACTGCGATCTGCCAATGAAAGAGGCGGTTCCTTTCATCGCCCCAAAATCTCTCGAAGTCACCCTCTCAACGCCTAACCAAGGTGAACTGGTGGGTATGGGTATTCCACAAGGGATTACCTTGATCGTGGGCGGTGGGTTCCATGGTAAATCAACCTTGCTGACCGCGCTTGAGCGTTCGGTCTACAACCATATTCCGGGTGATGGTCGTGAGCGCATGGTCACTGATGTTAAAGCGATGAAGATCCGCGCTGAAGAAGGCCGTTGTGTACACAATCTCAATCTATCGAACTACATCAATCATTTACCTATGGGTAAAGACACGACCGATTTCAGCACGCAAGATGCTTCTGGCTCTACCTCGCAGTCGGCTTGGCTACAAGAGTCGATTGAAGCGGGCGTCACAACTTTGCTGATTGATGAAGACACTTCTGCTACCAACTTTATGATCCGTGATGAGCGCATGCAGGCACTGGTCAGCAAAGGTGAAGAGCCGATCACGCCGCTGGTGGATCGTATCGGTCAGTTACGTGATGATCTTGGCATCTCGACACTGGTGGTGATGGGGGGCTCTGGTGACTATCTGGATGTAGCCGATACCGTCATTCAGATGCATGACTACCAACCCGTCGACGTAACAGAAAAAGCGCGTGAAGTGATTGCCCAGCACCCAACGCTGCGTCGTAATGAGTGTGAAACCCCACTCGCGACCTTTACACCACGAGCTATCAACTGTGCCACTTTGCAAAAACTGCTGCTGGATGGCAAATTCCGTGTGTCGGCTAAAGGCTTGGATGCTCTGCGTTTTGGTAAAGAGTTCACGGACATTTCCGCACTGGAGCAGTTGCAAAGTTCAAGTGAAGTGAATGCCATTGGTTGGCTGTGGTTCCAACTGGCACAACTGCCAGGTTGGACAGACAACCCAGCCAAAGCCATGACTAAAATGCTTGAAGGTGACTGGTATCAAGCCATGCCAAACCACGGTGATTTAGCTAAGCCGCGAATTTTAGATGCAATGGCAGCCCTAAACCGGATGCGAAAAGCACAATTTAAAGCCTAATCCCGCGCAGGGGCAAAACCACTTGGTGCAGCAGCTTCAAGTTGGAAGAAATCCCTAGAAAACAGGCTTCAATGGTCATGCAACGGACAAAGGGCTGCATGACCTTTTCGTTATTCGTTTTTCTCGTTTTTTCACTTTTAACTTAAAGAGTCTTTTTTAAACTAAAGAGTCTTGTCTGAGCACATTCCACGCTTCACATAAGATCCGAAAACGTTCGGCATTGCCATTTTCTCGATCGGGATGCCAACGCAAAGCCAGCTTACGCCACGTTTTACGGATCTCAACGGCGCTCGCCTCTTCGGTTAATTCAAACAGACGCAGAGCTTGTCCTCGGGTTAAATCCTTACCATTATGGCTGCCCACTGAGTGTCGATATCGCGTCCAGAATTCATTGAGCAAACGCTTCACTTCCCCCTCATTCGCTTCATAGTTCATCCACTGAGTGTAGTAATCTCGCAAAGGATCATTGACATCAATGTCGTGGAATTCACTACGCATCATCGGAGTTAAAATGATGTTCATCGCTTCCACTTGCAGCCATTTTTCTGGGTGCAAGGTTTCTTGGAGCTGATAGAGCGCATTCATGATGAGGAAATTTCGCTTGAACAGATCTTTTTCCGGCTGAGGGTCTAAGACCGGCATGATGCCTAACTCACTCAAGTGAGCGGCTAAGGTATGCACTTTCCATCCTGAAGGCTGGCGTTTCAGAACCTCAAAAATCGGCCACAACAGCGGATTTTCCATATAAGTCTGAAACGTTGCAGCAAGCTGGTGACTGTCTGACATAAGGCTTCCATTCCCATGAAATACTCTAATTCAAGATCAATCTAACCCATTTGTCACGGCGGCGAAATGGCAAATCTTGATTGTGTGAAGCTCAATGCGCATAAGGCTTGCAGGCTGTTTTTCTGACACTGTAAAAGCCAGATTTCTGACGCAACCTTAGCTCTGAACATTTGGGAATTGAACAATGTTCATAATGATGGCAGGATAGTGCCCGTTCCATTGACGGAGATTCACTATGCCCTTGTCGCGACCTCTCATCGGATTGACCCTTTTTTACAGCTTAATTTTTGTTTTTTCAGCCATAGCGCCTACTTCACGTGCTGTTTGGTTTGCCGAAATCATCCCCGCCATTCTGGTTCTGGCCACAATTTGGTGGGTCTCATTGCGCTGGTCAATGAGCACGACCGCCTATGTCTTGATGTTTGTTTGGCTCTGCTTGCATACCATAGGCGCAAAATACACCTTCGCTGAAGTCCCTTTTGACTGGTTCAATACCTTGATCGGCTCTACACGCAATCAATTCGATCGCGTCGCCCACTTTTCCATCGGTCTTTATGCTTACCCTATTGCGGAATGGCTGTTACGTAAGCAACAAACGAAACCTTGGCTAGCTTACAGCTTTGCACTATTTAGCTTGATGAGTCTTGCAGCGGCTTACGAAATTATCGAGTGGTGGTACGCCGCGCTCGCTGGCGGCGAAGAAGGGATCGCATTTTTGGGCTCACAAGGGGATATTTGGGATGCTCAGAAAGATATGCTGTGCGATACCTTAGGTGCCATCACCGCACTTTGCCTACTTGCGTGGCAGCGAGCCAGAGGCTAAGGCCGCATGTTCCTAGTTGTTTCTTTTATTGCGCAATCGCATGCACAGGTTCTGACAGAACTCGATAAGAGTATGATCGATGACAATTTGTGCATGTATTTTCTATGAATTGCATCTCAATTTTGGAACAAAGACAGAAAAGCTCACCAACAAACTTTTAGAAAGTGTTTATGCTAAAGGCAAATATAAAATGAAATCACAAGCCTAGCGTCGCCTACAGCGCTGAGCAACACTCCTTTTTTGCTGCTGAGAATAAAACTATGAATAACCGACTTGTCGAAGAAACCATTGCAGAAGAAACCATCGACTGCTGCCCTCTCTGCCAACACGATGAATTCTTTATTTCTGCCGACAAAGAGAAATTTTACTGCGCGAAATGTGGCTTTCACACCAACACTCTGACCAGCATTCAGCCCATGCTGGCGGCTAAAGCGAATCTCACACATCGCTTTGTCCACACCGGAATCAAAACTCGTCAATAATGGAAGCTCGTTCGTTATCGAAACCGCATTATTTCTCTGTCAAAAGATGGAAAATGCGGTCGTAACCGCCGTGATGGTAGCAATGTGAGTGAACAAGGTGCGTCAAGCCTCCACTAATTTCAGCACATCTCCAAGCGCCAAAAGAAACGGAAAAAACGAAAGCAACTGACGAAAGTGAGTCGAGAAAGGATCGGCTTACGCAGATTGGCGCATCACGCTACCACTCAAATACTCCGCAAGTTGAAGTAGATTGCTCAGCACAATCACTTGCTGAGAATGGCTGCGATGTTGAGGATTCAGTGGGCTCAATTGAAAGGTCAGCACTTCAGCATTTAATCCTGCTTCTACGCCCTTCGGTGTGTCGTCAACATAAATGCACTCATCCAATGTAAAACCCATGTTCATTGCACAATAACGGATGAGATCCGGCTCAGGTTTCCAACTGTTCGCATCAAAAGCAGAAAAAATCCGCCCTTCAAAATAGTGCTCAAGACCGGCGAGAGTCAGGGTCATCGCGATTTTTTCTCGTGGCGCGTTTGACGCCACACAAAATTCAATCTGGTTACGCTTCAAGTAATTGAGTAATGCCCTCGCGCCCCCCATCGGAGAAAGTTTGCGCCGAAACGTTGCCGCGACAATCGAGCGGTAACGCTGCTCAAGCAAATCAATATCCGCTGTTATCTTCGCCAGTTGGCAAGCCGCATGGAGAATGTCGGCGATTTTGCCACCCGAGAAATGCTCAGCGACCTGCTGGTAGCTTAAGGCCACCCCAAGTTCGCCAAACACTTGTACCAGAGCTTCACAGCACAAACGTTCGCTGTCTACTAAGGTTCCTTCGCAGTCAAAAATGACACACTTTACTCTGGATTCAGTCATTACTTATTCCTCCATCCCCATTAGCAGTGTATATCTCACTGTGGCACTAAAAAGGATGGAGTTAACAGAATGGCAGAAAACCATGCACAAACGTGCATAACTTCTACCGAAGTCACTCTTTTACGAACAGAAAGTGGCTCAAAGTTCGATGTAAGGGGTCGCATCACTCGCGGTGATGGCTTGCCATTTCGCATACAGCGCTTGAGCAAATGCTTCGCGAGTGTCAAATAGAGGGTTGGTTTTCACAACCAGATCGGAAAGCAGAACCATGTGCTCATGCTCCGTCACCATACCGGCCGCAACGGGTTCACCAAGATGAAATCCGAGGAATAGTTGGCATGGTGGTGAGTAAATAATTTGGGTAAAAAACTCAACCAAACGTTCTTGATCATGCTGGGTTGAGCTACGCGTTGCCTGCAAGAGAGCGAACCAGACAGTTAAACGATGAAAATCCACCAAATAAATCTCTTGCAGTAATGGCGCATCACAGGCCTGCGGTTGAAACAACGAAACTTCAGTGTGTCGGCTTAACGCATGGTAAATATCGCGCCCCTCTAAACTTTCAGCAGTCGGGAATTCGACATCCACTTGACTCGATAACCACTGATTTTTGGCCGCAACCACAGGTGAGGGAGAGTAAATCATAGGGGACTTCTTCTTGGTTGGTGAAGCAACACCTAATCAATAAGCGTCGCAGTAAACGCAGCATACTCATCAAGCCCACACGGAACAAGCTTTAATCCCTTTTGATGAGCAATTGCGTATCTTGGTCTTAGCCATGAGGCTGCACTATCGTCAGAAAATCAGTATGATGTAAACCCAAATAACCTGACGTTGGCGTGATAAGCATCCCAATATCAGGTAGGAAGGTGATATCCAAATACAGCTTGAAGCTAAACGATGCTCACGCGCGCTGCCGTTGCAAGTTGGCAGGGTAAACACAATTAACGTAAACGGAACCTGATTATGCTCAATTCTATTCGCACTGCTTTGCTTCTTTCCTTCGCTTTCGTTTTGAGTGGTTGTGATCGCTCAGAAGTCGGTGATGTCAGTCTCGGCATGTTTACCTTGAAAGATATTAAAATCAACAATTTGACCGATCCTGTTGTAACGGGCGTGACTTGCCATGTAGCCAGTATTGAAGCCGACCTAAGCTTGGCCGACCCATCAGACTCCTCGATTTCTTGTCGCCAAACGGGTGAAATTACGCCAGAAATGATCGCGCAAATTGATAAATCCTCTTCAGGCGAAGTGGTCTTTCAAAAATCCAAAAGTATTTTCTTCAAATCGATGAAAATTCGCCGCATTTTTGATGCGAAAAACCAAACCCTGATGTATCTCTCCTACTCGACCAAAGAAACATCCGGCAGCTTTAAACACAGCCTGTCTACCGTGCCGCTGTGGGGCACTCAAGCCTACAACGCCTTCCCTGAAACACAGAACAAATAGCTTCATCTATCGCAGCCTGAGGCGTGCTTTACATCACTTCAGGCTGCAATAAAAATGAAAGTAATCTGTCACACCTGTGATATGATGCGCGAAAATTTTTCAATTAACACTTTCAAAATGAAGTTTCCCGGTCAGCGCAAATCTAAGCACTATTTTCCAACTCACGCCCGCGATCCACTCGTCAACCAGATTCAACAAACACCAAAGCTCCATCGTCCGACGATTGTCGGCGTCGGCCAAACCATCGTCGATATTGAAGCTCGCGTTGATGATGAATTTCTTACCCGCTACGATCTCAGTAAAGGCCATTCACTGGTACTGGAAGAGAGTAAAGCGGATGCTCTCTATCATGAATTGGTCGAGCGTGGATTGATCACTCACCAGTATCCGGGAGATACGATTGGCAACACATTGCACAACTATTCGGTTTTAGCAGACAGCAAATCGGTATTGCTGGGTGTGATGTCGAAAAATATCGAGGTGGGTTCATACGCTTATCGCTACCTATGTCGTACTTCAGCGCGGATGAATCTAAACCACTTGCAAACAGTGGATGGCCCTATCGGTCGCTGCTACACCTTGATTTCTGAAGATGGCGAACGTACGTTTGCGATCAATGAAGGGCACATGAACAAGCTGCGCCCTGGCAGCATTCCAGAAGAAGTGTTTGATAAAGCTTCGGCCTTGGTTGTGTCATCGTATTTGATGCGTGGTAAGCCAGAAGACCCTATGCCACAAGCGGTACAACGTGCCATTGAAATCGCAAAAGCACGCAGCATTCCTGTGGTTCTCACCTTAGGCACAAAATATGTGATCGAAGGGAATGCCGAGTGGTGGCAAAACTACATGAAAGAGCATGTTACCGTTGTCGCCATGAATGAAGAAGAAGGCGCTGCGCTGACGGGTGAACGCGATCCTCTACTTGCTGCAGATAAAGCGCTGCAATGGGTTGATTTAGTGCTGTGTACGGCAGGCCCTGTGGGTTTGTATATGGCAGGCTATATTGACGAATCAGCAAAGCGCGAAACAGAGCTACCACTACTACCGGGTAATATTCCTGAGTTTAATAAGTACGAATTCAGCCGTGCAATGCGTAAAGAAGATTGCCGCACACCGCTGAAAGTATACTCTCACATTGGTCCATACTTAGGCGGCCCGCTGGAGATTAAGAACACTAATGGTGCTGGCGATGGCGCACTTTCTGCGTTACTGCACGACATGGCGGCAAACGCGTATCACCAACGTAATGTGCCGAATTCAGCCAAACATGATCAGCCATACCTGACCTATTCCTCGCTCTCTCAAGTGTGTAAGTACGCCAACCGCGTCAGCTATGAAGTATTGACTCAACATTCGCCACGTCTGTCACGGGCTTTACCTGAGCGTGAAGATAGCTTGGAAGAAGCGTACTGGGATCGTTAATTGATTATCGTGAACAAAACTCTCACTCTTTAATAAAGAAGGCGACCATTGGTCGCCTTCTTTATTTATTACTACTATACCCAAAGTACTTGGTTTTGCAGGTAGGCGGCAATGGAGTTCATCCCCCATGAGCATAGATAAACGATGTGATTGTCGTACACGAACGTAGCCAACACCGCTGCAGTTTCAAGTAGGAAGCGGATATCTGTTCATGATTTCCAGCAATCTTGATATAACCCATTTTTATTACGCAGTACCATAAGCAACCCTAATACTAACAAGGCTAAGCCAGTTGAGCTTCCGCCACTATCACTACTGGTAACGGGTGACACTGTAGTCCCTCCTGCAACCAACTGCCGTACTCCATTACTTTCTGTAACGTAATACTTGGGTGTCTCTAATCCATTCATAACACGTAATATCCAACTGTAATAATCGGATACTTCCGTGAATACCGAGGTAACGGGCAGCGCTGGATTACCACAGGTTGATGGTCCAAAACTGGTGATCCCAATTTGCACATATCCAGAGCCACTGTCTAAATACACGGGGCCACCTGAATCTCCAGAACAGGTGGAGTTGCGGTATCCTCCTATATTCGGCCCAGTGAAACAGATCTGGCTAGCTTGTAAATTAGCTCCATAGTAGGCCGAGCAGGTCGCAAACGGAACAAAGGTTAAGGTGGTCTCTAATAAACGGGTTCCTCCGGCGACATTACCATTCACATAGCCGTGACCAATCGCTTTATAGGTTCCACTCACGTCATAGCTGTTATTGATTGAGCTATTGAGTACCCCAACGAAATTACTCACATTAAGGTCGCTTTCTAATTTGATGATCGCAATATCATTTGGCCAATACACTGCCGAAGAATCGACATAGTTATCGGGATAATAAAATTCCGCGGCACGAGCAAATTGAACATTACCATTGGGGAACTGGCTTTCATCTTCCAACTGAGGAACCACAACGGTGTACAACATGGTATAGCTATTGCCATAAATACAATGTGCTGCCGTCAAGATATACCGTGAATTCAGAACCGTCGCACCACAGTAGGTTCCTGAGCTGTATTGATAAGGAGAGATATAAATCGCCAAACTGGCAAACGAAGGGTAGTTTGCGACATTCGCATTGGTACCATTGACGATGTACGGCGAAATCTCAACCGCAGAAACTCGCGTTGTCAGCAGTAACAGGAGCCATAGCCATTTGCGCATGCGTCACCTCATTGGTTGAATTGATTGTTCTGCTTATTTATCACCCGCTTAAAGTGTAGCAATGAAATGAAACTATGCGATGCAGATAACAAAAAACCCGCAGTTTTACCTGCGGGTTTATCAATTCAAATCACATGTGTGAATTATGCTTCTTCACGACGACGGCTATGGCCACGCTCACCACGGTAGCTACCACTGCTCTCACCACTACGGTTGCGCTCAAAACGACGCTCACCTTCACGGAAAGGACGGCCTTCGCCACCACGGCCACGACCACCTTCGCGGCCGCCTTCACGACCACCACGGAAACCGCCTTCACGGTTGCCTTCGCGACGTGGACCACCTTCACGACGAGCACCACCACGAGATTCGCGGAAGTCATCGAAGTCACACACTACAGCACCCACTTCTTTCTGGCGGATACGCAGCTTACGTAGCTTGCTAGAAACGTCATTTGACATGGCTTTTGGTAGCTGAACAAACGTATGGCCTTGAGCCAGTTTGATCGCACCTATAGAACCTTTAGTCAGACCCAGTTCGTTTGCGAGAGCACCAACGATGTCTTTCACTTGAACGCCTTGGTCACGGCCAACTTGCAGTTGGTAAGTATCCCAATCGTGGTTTTCTTGATCGCGGCCACCGAATTCACGACGAGCAGGACGATCACCATCGCGGCGGTCATCACGACGCTCACGACGACGTGATTTTTCACGCTCCATCGCTTCGATCATTGGATCAGCGCCAACATAAAATAGTGGACGCTTGCCTTGCTGACGTTTCAGCAGGATTGCAGCCAGAGTCGTTGCATCGATTTCCAGTGACGCTTGCAGTTTTTCAACCAAATCAGCAAAACGTTCCAGCGAGCTGAACTCTTTATCTGCTGCCAGTTCTTGACCCAGCTTAGTCAGACGAGATTCAGCCACTTTATCGCGGTGCGGTAGTTGGATCTCTTCCATTGAAGAACGAGTGACACGCTCGATAGTGCGTAGCATGCGGATTTGGTTAGTACGAACCAGCAGGATCGCCTTACCTTTACGTCCAGCACGACCAGTACGGCCGATACGGTGGATGTAAGATTCCACATCAAATGGGATATCGTAGTTGTATACGTGAGTGATACGAGGAACGTCCAGACCACGTGCGACAACGTCGGTCGCAACCAGAATATCAATCACACCTTGTTTGATATGATCAACAGTACGCTCACGCAGAGACTGAGGGATATCACCGTGCAGAGCCGCAGCTTTGAAGCCACGCGCGCACAGCCAATCCGCTAGACGCTCAGTATCCTGACGAGTACGTACGAATACGATAGAAGCATCGGTTTCTTCGGTTTCAAGCAGACGAGCCATCGCTTCATCTTTCTCTACACCTTTTACTACCCAGTATTGTTGCTCAACTTTCGCGACCGTTTGGTTAGAGCCCGCTACGTCAACACACTCTGGATCACGTAGGAAACGCTCAACGATTTCTTTAACCATTGGCGGCATAGTGGCTGAGAACAATACGCGTTGTGCAGACTCTGGCGCTTGTTCCATGATCCAAGTTACGTCATCAACGAAGCCCATTTTCAGCATTTCGTCTGCTTCATCAAGGATGAAAGTATGACATTCGTCTAGGTGTAGACGATCACGAGTGATCAGATCTTTTACACGACCCGGCGTACCCACAACGATGTGAGCGCCAGATTTCAGAGCGCGCATTTGATCAAGAATTGAAGCACCACCGTAGATCTCAAGAACCTTGAGGCCTTTGATGTTTTGGCCAAGGTTTTTGATCTCAGCTGCTACCTGAATCGCCAGCTCACGTGTTGGCGCCATAACGATAGCTTGTGGCTTGTACTGAGATAGATTAAGTTTGTTGAGCAGAGGCAAAGAGAATGCCGCTGTTTTACCTGTACCTGTTTGCGCTTTACCCAGTGCATCACGGCCTTCAAGCAGAACAGGAATTGCTGCTGCTTGGATAGGAGTTGGTGATACGAAGCCCATTTCAGTTAGGGCAGAAAGGATGGCGCTGTTCAGTGCTAAATCACTGAATTGAATTGCAGTATCTTGCATGGGGATCCCACTAAATGAAGAAATAACCAAGGTCCCACGTGCTTTACCATTTCCAACCAATCCAATGAATTGCTGAGTCCGTTCAGATGCGGATAAGTATTAAAACGCATCAAGCCGCTAGGGACATATAAGGGACGCGGATTATTCCCTAAAAGCATAAAAAAAGCTAGGAAAAATTGAATTTCATCACAAAAATTTCTTAGCAAAGGAAAAATGACGTCTCATTGACCGGAAAACCCCGTTAAAACACCAAAATTGCTGACAATTTCAGCGAATAAATAAACAGCCAACGGCGCTCAATCTCACGTTTTCGGTAGTAATCCAGCCCCTCAATGATTATAGTGTGCCCAACTTAAACGGTTAGATAAAAAAGATGTTCCAAGACAATCCGCTCCTCGCGCAGCTTAAGCAAAAAATCCAAGAAAACCTGCCTAAAAAAGAAGGCACCATCAAAGCCAGTGACAAAGGTTTTGGCTTCCTCGAAGTCGATAGCAAAACCAGCTACTTTGTTCCGCCTCCTTATATGAAGAAGTGTATACATGGCGACAAAGTCGTGGCTTTCATCCGCACCGAAAATGAACGCGAAGTGGCTGAGCCTTCTGAACTCATCGAGCAATCGCTGACTCGCTTCATTGGTCGCGTAAAGCTATTTAAAGGCAAACTCAACGTCGCGCCCGATCATCCACAACTGAAAAAGCTGTCGCTGAAGGCAAAAACCAAGAAAGGCCTCAACGAAGCTGACTTCCAAGAGGGTGACTGGGTGGTCGCTCATCTTGTGCGCCACCCGCTGAAAGGTGACGATGGTTTCTTTGTGCAGATTTCACACAAAATCACCGATGCCAATGACAAAATTGCCCCTTGGTGGGTGACATTAGCAGAAAACGATCTGCCCAACAGCGAGCCAGCGGGCATTGACGATTGGCAACTGAAAGATGATGCAGACCTGGTTCGTGAAGATCTGACCGCGCTGCCTTTTGTGACCATCGATGGTGAATCCACCAAAGATATGGACGACGCGCTTTACGCTCAGCAACTGCCAAACGGTGATTTTGCGCTGACTATCGCGATTGCCGACCCAACCGCTTACATCACCCCAGAAGATGAAATGGACAAAGTTGCTCGTGAGCGTGGCTTCACCATTTATTTGCCGGGTCGCAACATTCCTATGTTGCCACGCGATCTGGCTGATGAGCTTTGCTCTCTGATGGAAAACCAAGTTCGTCCAGCGCTATGCTGCTCAGTCACTATCCGTAAAGATGGCGTGATTGGCGATGATATTCGTTTCTTCGCAGCCAACATCAAATCTCATGCACGCCTAGTTTATGACCATGTTTCTGACTGGTTGGAGACTGGCAGCTCGGAACAATGGCAACCAAGCGAAGAAATCGCCCAAGTGGTGCGCGACCTCTACGCTTTCTCACAAGCACGTGCGAACTGGCGTGAGACTCATGCCGTAGTGTTCCCAGATCGTCCAGACTACCGCTTCGAACTGAGTGCCGATAACGATGTCGTGGCGATCCATGCGGACATGCGCCGTACGGCAAACCGCTTGGTTGAAGAATCGATGATCACTGCGAACATCTGTGCGGGTAAAACGCTGCAAACCACATTTGGTTTTGGTGTATTCAATACCCACGCGGGTTTTAAAGCTGAAAAAATGGCCGATGTAGTAGAACTCATGGCGGTCAACGGCGCACCCAATGCGGATGCAGAAACGCTGGCAACCGTAGAAGGCTTTGCCGCTCTGCGCCGCTGGCTAGCCACGCAAGAAACCAGCTACCTCGATAATCGTATTCGTAAATACCAAAGCTACAGTGAGATTGGCAACCAGCCTCTCCCCCACTTCGCGATGGGCCTTGATGTGTACGCAACATGGACTTCGCCGATTCGTAAATACGGCGACATGATTAACCACCGTCTGCTGAAAGCGCACATTCTCGGCAAAGCCCCGGTGCAAACGCCGGATGAGACAGTTGGTGAAGAACTGGCTCTGCACCGTAAGCACCACAAAATTGCTGAACGTAATGTGGCAGATTGGCTCTATGCACGCACGCTGGCTGATGAGCCTGCGAAAGAAACCCGCTTCCAAGCTGAGATCTTTGATATCAACCGTCCGGGCATGCGTGTTCGCTTACTCGAAAATGGCGCAATGGCCTTTATTCCGGGAGCTCTGATCCTCGATAACAAAGAGCGTATCGAGTGTAATGGTGAAGACGGCACGGTTCTGATCGATAAAGAAGTGGTGTACAAACTTGGTGATGTGCTGGAAATCGTCCTGACAGAAGTCAATCAAGAAAACCGCAGCTTAGTGGGTAAACCAACGCAAGTGTTTGCTGATCTGGTTTCAGAAACGCAAACCAGTGCGGAGCAACCTGCTGAGGGCGCAGAAAATAACGAGCCACAAGTTTAATTCGCTTGGTTTGAGTCTCCATCATTCAAAAGGCATTCTTCGGAATGCCTTTTGTTTTTCTCGTCTGGCGAATAACCCCATAAGCGTGCCAAGCCTATACCCAAAAATACGCTTTCGGATCTTTCTCCACTTCGCGGATGATGGCAGTTAAATCCTCGCTACGCGCCAAAAATGGATAAGGGATCCAAGCTTCACTCTGCGCTTTTTGTTGATCGTAGGCGTAGAGCGCCCACTGTTTAGACGCTTCTTCCCAGACGATTTTTGCAACCAAACTTTCGTAGTCACAACGGGTTGAGTCGAGTTTGTAGTGGCACAGAATAAACTGCACCCCGTGCTCGATGGGCTCAAAGCTCGACTTGCCCAGCTCAGCAGGTAAGCTCTGGTTGCGGCTCATGCAAAGCAATTCTGCACGGCGTTCAAGCTGTCTCTGGAGAAGATTGACAATCATTTTTAACCTCATCGGTGTCTGAGTCTGCTCAGTATGGCTATCTGAGCGATGCAATTCCATGATCTCCACATCATTTGAGTATAAGCAATGGGTGCAAGCTCAGTGAATTTCACCAATCAACTCACTAACCTAGAGCTGCCTTCACATTTTTGTCATACGTTTCAGGCATACTGCGTAAGATTTTTTTGACAATATGGGAGCTAATTTATGATCAGGATGGCACTTGCCGCCGTTTGCGCACTTCTTTTTTCCATCACAACGATGACACCCTTTGTGCAAGCAAGTGAAATTACCATTTCAGGTTCCACCTCAGTGGCCAGAATTATGGACGTACTGGCTGAAAAATATAACCAACAACACCCCGAGACTTATGTCGCAGTTCAAGGTGTGGGTTCTACCGCTGGGATTTCTCTTTTGAAAAAAGGCGTCGCGGATATCGCTATGACCTCACGCTATCTCACGGAAAGTGAAGCGCAAAACACCCTACACACTTTTACGCTGGCTTTTGATGGTTTAGCGATTGTGGTCAACCAAGCCAATCCAGTCACCAATCTTACGCGAGAGCAGTTATACGGCATTTACAAAGGCCAAATCACCAACTGGAAACAGGTGGGCGGTAACGATCAAAAAATCGCGGTCGTGACTCGCGAAGCCTCATCGGGTACTCGCTACAGCTTTGAAAGCTTGATGGGATTGACCAAAACCGTCAAAGATCGTGAGGTTTCTGATGTTGCGCCGACCGCGCTTGTCGTCAATAGCAACAGCATGATGAAAACGTTAGTCAACCACAATACTCAAGCGGTTGGCTTTATCTCTATTGGCTCGGTCGATAAATCCGTCAAAGCGATTCAGTTTGAAAAAACGGATCCCACTTCTGACAACATAGCTAAGCACACTTACCAATTATCGCGCCCGTTCTTAATTTTGCACTACTCAGATAACGCAGACGAACAGACCAAAGAGTTCATCGCCTTCTTAAAGTCTGAAAGCGCTAAAAAATTGATTGTGGAATACGGCTACATTATGCCAAGTGATGTGGAATAAACCGCAAGAGCACCACTCTTACCGCATGAGTTTCTGCATGGTTGCACCATAGTTCTTCATGGTTTACCACAGACAGTGTGCTTCAGAAACGAACAAGGAGAGCAAATAGGCTCTCCTTGTTGATTTATGCTGATGACACAATGGGTTAGAAGTGCAGTTGGATCACTGACACTACAACACAACCCGGACGACGAACGCCCTCAATCTCAACCTTGATTTCACGCTCAATCTCAAGTCCCTTCTTAATCGGGGTAACTTTCGACAAAGTGCTCACGGCACGAACTCGATTACCCGCTTTTACTGGATAAGGGAAACGTACCGAGTTCAAACCAATATTGACCACCATTTTCGCGGTTGGAAACAAGGTTTTCTCTTCATCAACGCTGTCGGTTAACTTTGGCAGCAATGCCAGTGTTAAAAATCCATGCGCAATCGTCGTTTTGAATGGCGATTCCAACGCCGCACGATCCGGATTGGTATGAATCCACTGCATATCTTCAGTGACTGCACCGAATTGATTGATTCGCTCTTGATCAACCAGTAACCAATCTCCCGTATGGATCACTTCACCCACCTGGGTTTGCAACTCGTCATACAGTGCTTGAGCCTCGGGTTTGAGTTCAATCGGCTCAGGGATCGGCGTATCTTCATTGGCAGGCAGATGCAGATCTTTTACCCACCCAAACAGTGGGCGGCTTTGGGTCTTGTTTAAAATATCATCCCAGTACTCGCGCACAGACGGAGACATCCACTGCTTAAATTCAGTGTGCTTAACCAAGTTTTCAGCTCGATGCTTCAGAAGCTCAGCGACTCTCATCAAAACCTCATTCTTAACCAAGAAGAAATGGAAACGACCTAATTTTGAAGTACTTCACAGTAAGCTGCAATCACTTTCGGGCGTACATGCGTAATCCGTAACCAACAAAAATGTTTAAAAACAAAGCATTATCAATAAAACATTATTTTATTAGCTTTTGAACAATTAGAGCAAACACACCATTTATTTCCATCCTTTTGCGCTACGTTAGCCAAGCAAGCTCATCGGCAACTTGCGAAGGATTGTAGAATGCCAAGCAAATATTGCACCAAATCGGTACTTTCTAACCCTCATTTATAAACTTTCAATCTGGCTCAGATACGCATCAGCCGTGCTCAGGATCGCTTGCTGAGAATCGCTCGTCATCTTGTCCCACGTTTTGTATAGCATTCCGATGCGAGGATTGTTGGCGAGTCGATCACGATGTTTAAGCATAAACCGCCAGTAAAGCGAATTTAGCGGGCACGCTTTCTCACCAGATTTGAGTTTCACTTGATAAGCACAAGAGGCGCAGTAGTCACTCATTTTATTGATGTAGGAACCACTGGCTGAATAGGGTTTGGTGGCGATCAATCCGCCATCCGCAAACAGAGCCATACCTCGCGTATTGGGAAGTTCGACCCATTCAATCGCATCGATATAGATACCTAAATACCAGGCATCGACTTGATCAGGGTCACACTCGGTGAGCAAGGCAAAATTCCCTGTCACCATCAAGCGTTGAATATGATGCGCGTAGCCAAAATCCAGTGACTGAGTGATCGCCTGCTGCAAGCAACGCATCTTGGTTTGTCCATTCCAGAAATAGCTTGGTAACGGCCGCTGCGCTCCTAAATGATTGCGTGTTTGGTAGTGAGGCATATTGCTCCAATACATGCCGCGCACATATTCACGCCAACCGAGAATTTGTCGCACAAATCCTTCCACTTGAGCTAACGAGATCTGCCCTTGAGCTGCACGATAAGCACTAATAGTGGCTTCA
Source organism: Vibrio sp. R-1 (assembly GCF_035615595.1). Classification (NCBI taxonomy): domain Bacteria; kingdom Pseudomonadati; phylum Pseudomonadota; class Gammaproteobacteria; order Vibrionales; family Vibrionaceae; genus Vibrio; species Vibrio sp. R-1. The sequence continues at coordinate 21,128 of NZ_WPDC01000004.1, forward strand.
ATCACTTCGCGAGGTGAAAGTAGCTTACTATTGAGCGCAAATGAAAGTCGGCTGTGATACAGGCTCCAGCGATGGGGATGCTGCGCCGTCATCGCATCTTGAAAGCGACCAAAATTAGGCAGGCAAATTTGGCAAAAATGCGCCAATAAGGAAATCGCTTGGGCACGATTGATAGGCCACAGCAGTGACTCTCCGATTTGTCCGATAGACGGAATCCGATGACGTTCTAATCGCGCCTTGATGGACGCAACGGGATTATCAAAACAGAGTGGCGTCGGCAACTGAAGAAGATCTGGCGCTTTCAGTTTATTACGATTGTCGGCATCAAAATTCCACTGTCCACCTTCAGGTTTACCATCCGCCGTCATCAAATAACCAAAACGCTTACGCATTCGTCGATAAAAGTGTTCCATCAGCACGGCTTTGCTTGCGGGAAATTGCTCTGGGATCTCTGCAAACGGTAGCAAGAAGTGCTCAGTATCAACGCACCCTATTGTGATGCCGGATAGGCGCAAATTGGCCATTTGCTCAAGCAGTCGATACTCGTCAGGTCTTTGGTATTGGAAAGCATCGGCCTGAACTTGCTGGCAAATCTGCGCGATCAGATCGGGTAAATCGTTATATTGCGCGCTGGCATCCAGATCCAGATGCCATACGTGATGCCCTTCTGCACTTAAATAATCAGCAAAAGCTTGCATGGCCGCAAAAAATGCACACTGCTTTTGAATGTGATGGCGAACGTACTCCTGCTCCTGATGCAGCTCTGCAATCAGGTATAAAACATCATCCCTATGCTCAGAAAACCAAGAATGAGCATGGTTGAGTTGGTCACCCAATATCAATCGCACAACGGAATAGCGCATAGTGCTCCTTAATCAATACCGCGACAGAAGAATGCATTATCTTCCATTCATACTTTGGGTATACGTTTAAAACCGCTCTCCGATCAGTGGTTAACCTGTATTGACACGGTAGAAACCGAGTAAAGCATCAACCTTTCATATTGAATAAACATCATATATTTCATGAAGATATTAGTTATTTAACTCTAAAAAATAAGCGTGAGAGCTTGATTCCACATATTGAGTAATGACTTCGCTTTCTCTCTTGGTCTTAAGTAAATTTGCTCTCGGTCACACTTTGGCAAACCCTTTGGAAAAATGGGACGCAAAGCCTCCGGTCTGTCGGTCAAGAAAGCTCATAAAGTCCTCTTACACCTAGGATAGCGGGGTTACCAATTCGGTTTATGCCGTTTTGTCTTATGCGTTGCTGAAGGTGCTGAAGTTCAGATTCACTCTGAACTGCGTCTGGCGCTTTGCCAGACAAACTATGTCAGCTAACAAAGAAGAGTCTGTGATGAAAAAACAACCTAAAATGACCGCTATTGCCCTGATCCTCTCTGGTATCAGTGGATTAGCGTATGGACACGGCTACGTTTCCGCAGTGGAAAACGGTGTCGCCGAAGGACGTGTCACCTTGTGTAAATTTGCCGCTAACGGCACTGGAGAGAAAAACACTCACTGTGGCGCGATTCAATACGAACCACAAAGTGTCGAAGGCCCAGATGGCTTCCCGGTCACTGGCCCTCGCGATGGCAAAATTGCCAGTGCGGAATCGGCACTGGCGGCAGCGCTGGATGAGCAAACCGCCGACCGTTGGGTAAAACGCCCAATTCAAGCTGGTCCGCAAACCTTCGAGTGGACGTTTACCGCCAACCACGTCACAAAGGATTGGAAATACTACATTACCAAACCAAACTGGAACCCAAACCAGCCATTGTCGCGTGATGCATTTGACCTCAATCCGTTCTGTGTCGTTGAAGGAAATATGGTGCAGCCACCAAAACGTGTCAGCCACGAATGTATCGTGCCTGAGCGCGAAGGGTATCAGGTCATCCTCGCCGTATGGGATGTGGGCGATACCGCAGCTTCCTTCTACAACGTGATCGACGTGAAATTTGACGGTAACGGCCCAGTGTTACCCGATTGGAACCCAGCAGGTCAAATCATTCCAAGTATGGATCTCAGCATTGGCGATACCGTGTACACTCGCGTGTTTGATAACGAGAGGGAAAACCCAGCTTATCGCACTGAGCTGAAAATTGACTCTGAGACGCTAACCCAAGCCAATCAATGGTCTTACGCATTAGCAACTAAGATTAACCAAACACAAAGTCAACTGCGCGCAGGTCAGATTAACGGCGATCAATTTGTTCCCGTTTACGGCACCAACCCGATTTATCTGAAAGAAGGCAGCGGCTTGAAGAGTGTTGAAATTGGCTACCAAATTGAAGCGCCACAGCCTGAGTATTCACTGACGGTTTCTGGTCTAGCGCAAGAGTATGAGATTGGCGAGCAACCGATTCAGCTTGACCTGACTTTAGAAGCGCAAGGTGAAATGAGCGCAGAGCTGACGGTTTATAACCACCACCAAAAGCCGCTGGCAAGTTGGTCACAAGCGATGACGGATGGCGAGCTGAAATCAGTAACCTTAGAACTGAGTGAAGCCAAAGCTGGACACCACATGCTGGTTTCTCGCATCAAAGATCGCGATGGCAATCTGCAAGATCAACAAACTCTCGATTTCATGCTGGTTGAACCGCAAACACCACCAACACCGGGTGACTACGACTTTGTGTTCCCGAATGGCCTGAAAGAGTACGTGGCTGGCACCAAAGTGCTCGCTAGTGATGGCGCAATCTACCAATGTAAGCCATGGCCATACTCTGGCTACTGCCAGCAATGGACAAGTAACGCTACTCAATACCAACCGGGTACTGGCAGTCATTGGGAAATGGCGTGGGATAAACGTTAAGTTATCCTCCCTCTGACACCCATCATCCCTCAGCTCACGCTGGGGGATTTTTTATTCCCCAGTGGTTACCTCTCCATTCTTTCTTCGTGCTTTACACTTCCTATTTGAAGCAGCTGCGCTATGGGCTAGATCCATACTAATTTGCCTCTTACTTTACCACCTACATACAACTCCAGCGTCGTTGAGAAACCTCTGAGAGAATCGAGTCTGCGGCACTTTATTTATAGTTTTATGTTCAAATTTATTTACTTATCGAATCAATCCAATTTGTTGCATACCGGTTAATTGCATTTACTTTTTATTAACAACCGTTCTTTCAGAAAGAATCATGATGAAAAGTAAAATAGTGACCGCCACACTGGCTTTATGTTGTCTATCCCCATCGTTCAGTTACGCTCAGAGTACCGCTCCAACCATTGCCGATGAGGTGATCTTTACTCTCTCCTCCGAAACCTTAACCTCCCCTCGCGCCGTCTTAGAACATCCCAAGGCCGATTTTATTAAATTACATTTCAAATCGCTGAATTTACCCCAAGGCAGTGCCATCAGACTGACCTCTCGAGATGGCACTGAAGTGGTGCAATATACAGAAAGTCAGCAGTCATGGTTTGCTCAATCGCTCTTTGGTGACCAAGTGTTGATTGAGTTAATCCCCAATGCCAAGGGTGAAATCGGACAATTTGAAATCGACTATTATATGGCCGGAAATGAGAGCCTTGCCGAGTCAGAGCTGTTGTCCACTTGTGGGATCAATGAACGCAAAGATGTCGCCTGTTGGCAGGACTCCCATCCAGAGAAAGTCTCTTGGTCTAGCCCAGTAGCACGGTTATTGATTAATGGACGCAGCCTTTGTACAGCTTGGCGTGTAGGCCCTGATAACCGACTGTTCACCAACAATCATTGTGTCAGCACAGCCTCTGAACTCAAGCAAACGGAAGTGTGGTTCAATTATCAGCGAACAACGTGTAATGGGTCACTCGCCACGACCGTCAAAGTGATGGGTAATGAATTATTGAGCACCGATTACACCTTGGACTATACCCTCTTCACGGTCGATGATTTCAATAAGATCGCCTCTTTTGGTTACTTAGGGCTGGACAACACAGAGCCTGTTTTTGGCAGTGAGATATACATTCCCCAGCATGGGGCTGGCAATCCTAAAGAACTCGCCATCGAGAGTGATAAGAATGGATCTGGCTTATGTCAGATAGATATCGCATCAACCAATGGTCGAGGCACTCACACGGACACTGGCTACTTCTGCGACACCATTGGCGGCTCTTCGGGCTCCCCCGTCCTCAACACCTCTGATAACAAAGCCATTGCGTTACATCATTTCGGCGGGTGTGAAAATCAAGGGGTAAAAATCAGTAAGATCTGGCCTAAAGTGGCGACGTTTTTTAATCACACCTTACCCAATGGCTCCGTTAGCCAAACGCCACCTCAAGTGAGAGAGCTCATTCCAAACCAACCGCTCAATAATCTCGCCCTATCCCAAGGTGAAGAGATGTTGCTGATGGTAAAAGCTTCAAACCGAAAGACCAACTTAACCATTTCGATAAGTTCAGGGAGCGGTGACGCAGACCTCTACGTAAAAACGGGCCAGCCACCAACCCAAAGCCTCTACGATTGCCGACCTTATCAATCGACAAATAACGAAACCTGTGTTGCGCCCTTAGTGAATGAGGATCTCTACATCATGCTGCGTGCGTATCGCAGTTTTGCTGGGGTCACACTCACTGCGACTGAAAAACAATAACGATTCTTCACACCCACGGAGAGGGGAAAATCTTATGAACAAACTATTCGTCATGGCTTTGATGTCGGCAGCGTTGAGCGCCAATGCTGAAGACAAAGTCTGGATCTCGATGGGCGCAGATGCCGTCGGAAGTTTAAATCCTGCGCTGAGCGAATCCTTATTACCTCATTCATTCGCCAGTGGCTCTCAGGTATGGATAGGCGAAGTCGCTATCGACGAGCTTGCCGAGCTTTCACATACGATGCATGAGCAACATAATCGCTGCGGTGGCTACATGGTACACACCTCAGCACAAGGTGCGATGGCGGCGCTGATGATGCCGGAAAGCATCGCCAATTTCACGATCCCCGCACCTTCACAGCAAGATCTGGTCAATGCTTGGCTGCCACAAGTGAGTGCAGACCAAATCACCAATACTATCCGTGCGTTATCCAGTTTTAATAACCGCTTTTATACCACCACCTCGGGGGCACAGGCCTCTGATTGGCTGGCCAATGAGTGGCGCTCTCTCATCTCGTCATTACCGGGGAGCCGGATTGAGCAGATCAAGCACTCTGGTTATAACCAAAAATCGGTCGTTTTGACGATTCAAGGCAGCGAAAAACCCGATGAATGGGTCATTGTCGGCGGTCACTTAGATTCAACTTTAGGCTCACACACCAATGAACAATCGATTGCCCCCGGTGCGGATGATGATGCCTCCGGCATTGCCAGTTTGAGTGAGATCATTCGTGTCTTACGTGATAACAATTTCAGGCCCAAACGCTCCGTTGCATTGATGGCCTATGCGGCGGAAGAGGTCGGTTTGCGAGGCTCACAGGACCTTGCGAATCAATACAAAGCACAAGGCAAAAAAGTCGTATCGGTCCTGCAACTTGATATGACCAACTACCGAGGTTCAGCGGAGGATATAGTCTTTATTACCGATTATACCGACAGCAATTTAACCCAGTTCCTCACAACGCTGATTGATGAATACCTCCCTGAGCTAACTTATGGCTACGATCGCTGCGGCTATGCATGCTCAGACCATGCCTCTTGGCATAAAGCCGGCTTCTCAGCGGCCATGCCTTTTGAATCTAAATTCAAAGACTACAACCCCAAGATCCACACTTCGCAAGATACTCTAGCGAATTCTGATCCCACGGGTAATCATGCGGTTAAATTCACCAAACTCGGGCTCGCTTATGTCATTGAGATGGCCAATGCAGGCTCACCTCAAGTTCCCGATGATTCTGTCTTGCAAGATGGGACGGCGAAAATCAATCTCAGCGGTGCACGAGGCACTCAGAAGCGCTTTACTTTTGAGCTCTCCCAAAACAAACCGCTCACCATTCAAACTTATGGTGGTTCAGGCGATGTTGATCTGTACGTAAAATATGGCTCCGCTCCCTCAAAATCGAACTGGGACTGTCGCCCTTACCAAAATGGTAACCGAGAAACGTGCTCATTCAACAACGCACAACCCGGTATTTACCATGTGATGCTGGACGGTTACACCAACTACAATGATGTAGCGTTAAAAGCCTCAACTCAGTAGCTTGGGAAAAGCGATATCACCAAACAACTTGGAGTTGCTGGTCGAAGGCAAGTGAGTGAATCCTCATGAGCATAGATAGACTATGTGATTGGGGTGAACGAACGTAGCCAGCACCGCCGCAACTTCAAGTAGGACGGGTATAGAAAAAAGGCCTGATCTCTCAGGCCTTTACATTGCTTAACTCAGATTACTCTTCATCTTTCTTGTTGGATGCCCAAACGTAGAGCAGTTCCAGAGCGATCGTCGCACCCGCCAGTGAAGTCAGGTCGCTTTGATCGTAAGGAGGTGACACTTCTACCACATCCATACCGATCAGGTTAATGCCTTTCAGCGCGCGGATGATTTTCAGGATCTTGTCTGAGCTCAAACCGCCACAAACTGGGGTACCCGTACCCGGTGCGAAAGCAGGATCCAGACAGTCAATGTCGAAAGTCAGGTAAACCGGCTTGTCACCCACGATGTGGCGAATTTGCGCCACAATCTCTTCGACAGACATGTCGTTGGCTTGCATCGCGTTAATCACGTTGAAGCCGTGGCCTTCTTGTTTGTATTCCGTACGAATACCCACTTGCACCGAATGCTTAGCCGAGATCAGACCTTCTTTTGGCGCATGGTAGAACATAGTGCCATGGTCATACGCACTGCCGTTCGCGTAAGTGTCCGTGTGTGCATCAAAGTGGATCAGCGCCATTTCACCGAAGTGCTTAGCGTAAGCACGCAGGATTGGCAGAGTGATGAAGTGGTCACCACCCAGTGCCAGCATGGTTTTGCCACTTTTCAGGATTTCGCTGGTCGCGGCTTCTAGGCGGTAAGTGAAATCTTCAGCATCACCGCAATCAAAAACCAAATCGCCCGCATCAATCACGTTGATCTTTTTGAACAGGTTGAAATCCCAAGGGAATTTCTTACCTTCCCAAGCGAGGTTAACCGAAGCACGACGAATCGCGTCAGGCCCCATACGAGCCCCCGGACGACCGGACGTCGCCATATCCAAAGGCACGCCAAGCACCACGACATCAGCATTAGTATCTACTGGGTTACGCACATAGGGACGACGGACAAACGTCATCGCGTTTGAGTAGAGTGAATAATCAGTTTTAGTAAACAAATCATTCATTTAGAAATCCTCTAAGTAAGTATAGCCGCTCAGGCCTAATTCAAGTTCCGCCAAAACGGTCTCTTGTTCTTCTTTGGCAACACGTTGAGAAACCAGTTGACGATAGTTGGTGCGAATTTTATCTACATCGATGTGAACGTAGCGCATCATATCTTCAACCGTGTCACCTTCATTGATAAAGGCAATTTCAGACTCGCCATTATCATTAATATTCACAACCGCGCTGTGTGTGTCACCAAACAGGTTGTGCATATCGCCCAAGATTTCTTGGTATGCACCGACAAGGAAAAAGCCCATTAGGTATGGCTTGTCACTCGTCCATGCTGGCACAGGCAGTGTACTTTCAATACCTTGGCCTTCAACGTACTGTTCAACCGCACCGTCTGAGTCACAGGTGATGTCGAGCATTACTGCGCGGCGATCGTTCATCTCTTCCAAACCAGAAAGCGGCAGCACTGGGAACACTTGATCGATACCCCAAGCATCCGGCAGCGACTGGAACAGTGAGAAGTTCACGAAGAACTTGTCTGCTAAACGCTCTTGCAGCTCATCCAGAATCGGGCGATGGAAGCGGTTTTTGTTGCTCATCTTCTGACGCAGTTCATGGTAGATACGCAGTGACAACTGCTCTGCCCATGCACGGTGCTCAAGGTTTAATACACCCGTTGCAAACTGGCTATGCGCTTCAGAAAGATCGCTCTGTGTGTCGTTGTAAATTTCAATCAGTGCGCGGTCATCAGTACCGTGTTGCACTTCTTCAAACCCACGCCACATGTTTTTCAGTAGCATTGGCGCATCCGCACCCGGTGCTGGGATCTCTTCCGGCGAGTAGGCTTCCGTACCGATAACGTTGGTGATCAATACCGCATGGTGCGCCGTGATCGAACGACCCGATTCAGAAATGATCACAGGACGAGGCTGACCGTACAGGTTACACACATCGCTCACTGTGCTCACGATGTTACGCGCGTATTCGTGCAGACCGTAGTTCATCGAGTTGGATGACTGGCTACGAGTACCATCGTAGTCGACAGCCAAGCCGCCACCCACGTCGAAGAAATCGATGTGCGCACCCAGCTCACGCAGTTCACAGTAGAAACGCACCGCTTCGTTCACACCATTACGCACATCACGAATGTTCGCCATTTGTGAACCTAGGTGGAAATGCACCAACTGCAGCGCTTCCAGTTGATCTTCCGCTTTCAAGCGGTTAATCACGGTGAGCACTTGTGATGCAGCTAGGCCGAACTTCGATTTTTCACCGCCGCTCGATTGCCATTTGCCAGCACCCTGAGAAGCAAGACGAATACGCAGACCCAGACGTGGTTTCACGCCAAGGCTTTTCGCTTCTTTCAGGACCAGATCCAGCTCTGACAGTTTTTCCAGAACGATGAAAACTTTGTGACCCAGTTTTTCACCGATCAGTGCCAGACGAATGTACTCTCTGTCTTTGTAACCATTACATACAATCACTGAACTGGCTTGCTGAGCCATAGCCAACACCGCCAGAAGTTCAGGCTTACTGCCCGCTTCTAAGCCGAGTTGTTTGTGTTCTAATTCGGCCTGACTGGCCAGAATTTCATCTACTACCTCTTTTTGTTGGTTCACTTTGATGGGATAAACCAGCAGGTATTTATTTGGGTAGTCGTACTCTTCAATCGCCTGATTGAAAGCGTCACAAATGTTGTGCACGCGTTGATGCAGGATCTGCGGGAAGCGTACAAGCACAGGCAAATTTAAATCGCGCGCTTCGAGCTGTTTAACAATTGAGCTTAATTGCGTTTGATGAGCCTTGTCTTTTCTCGGCGACACATACACTTCGCCTTGATCGTCAATGCCAAAAAAGCCTTGGCTCCAGTAATGCACATTGTAGTCAGCGCGAACGCGGTCTAATTTGGATGGTTGTTCCACATCGTATCTCACAAAAACAGAGAGGATTACAATGATTTCATCGGTTGAAATCACACCTGACACCCTAGATGTCACGCGCTTTATCGGTGAAAAGCCAGGGTGTGTCTAATGATAATAATTTATCGTTAGGACAACTGTTAGTTATCACACATAAACTTGCATAAATGTCTTCATTTCATTCATATTTTTCTGTACGCCCTTGATGCCACAAGGCATAGCCGCAAAGCGGTCATCGATTCTTTGCAATAAAAATGTCATTGAATAGGGAGATTTATAGACTGAAACAAACAAATAGAACGCATCAATTCATTCTCTGTATAGTGCTGTTTATGACAATGGGCACAATTCAACCAACTCGTCTGGTTAACTCGGGTTTTCACTTGGTTGTTCTTTGTAATTACATACAATTCCGTTAAGGTGATTTGAGCATAACGGTGAGATACACGATGGAATACCTAGCTTTATTACAAACCCACTATAAATGGTTGATGACAATACTCATCATCGTCTTATATCCGCATATTTCACGGATAACCTTACGCCTGTTCGAAAGTATGCTGACCGGACGGGTGGACATTCACCGTTTGAAACGCGCGCGTTGGCTGATCCGCACCTTACTCTTTCTCGTGATGCTGTTTACGACCTTGATTTTGTGGGGCATTGAGTTACGGGGTCTACTGGTGGTCGGCTCATCCCTATTTGCCTTGCTCGGGGTGGGTTTGTTTGCCGGTTGGTCACTGCTGAGTAATGTCACCGCATTCTTAATTCTGTTTGTGCAAAATCAGTGTCGGATCGGCTGCTGGGTTCGCATCGTCGATGGCGCAAACTTTATTGAAGGCAAGATCATTGACATGGCGCTGCTGAATGTTGAATTGGAAACCCTTGAAGGCAACCGCGTGCTCTACCCTAACAACTTATTTATTGTTCGCCCTGTGATTGTCTTACAAAAGGCACCCGAGAAAGCGGTCAAAAAACCAGAAAGAAAACAGCTACCCAAGGGATTGTAATTTTGAGCGAATACCAAGAGTTATCTCAACAAATTGAATTGATTGCCACCGCCGAAGAATCCGAGCAAACCCATCTACTCGGTGAGATGGTGGAAAATGGCTTAGATGAAGGCTCGATCGCTCTGATTTTAGAAGCGTTTCCCGTGGAACAACGGGTACGTTTATGGCGCAGTTTGCCACTGGAGATGCACATAGATGTGCTGACCGAGATGCGCGCCGAGGTGCGGATTTCGGTCATTAACGCGCTGTCGGAAATTGAACTCAAACTGACGCTGGCTAAGCTCGATAACCTGTCACTGATCGAGTGGGAAGACTCGCTACCCGATGACATCATCAGTGAAGCATTAAGCCTTATTAACCGTGATGAACTTGAGCTATACGATCAAGCCAACGAGTTTGCGGATGACGAAATTGGCCACTGGGCGGATCGAAAAGTTTATACCTTGCCTTTTAGCATCAGTGTTCGCCGCGCCAAAGTCTTGTTGGATAAATATCACTACGACTCCCCTCAATATATTTACCTCATCAACAAAGCCAAAAAGTTCCGTGGTTTAGTAAGCTTTAGTGATGTATTGCAAGCCGAAGAAACAACTCAGCTCAAAAACTTGCGTATGGAAGAACTGGTGACGCTCAATGCGCAGCAAACCTTATCAGACGCGGTGGATGCCCTCGAACACACCACTTTGCCAATTGTGCCAGTGCTGAGTGACGATGAAACCTTGATTGGTGAAATTGACTGGCATTTTGCGCTCAGCGTGCAACGTGAAATGTATGAAGCACGTCTGATGGCCGGTACCGGTATGGATGAAGGTGATGATCTGTTCGCGCCAGTCATCAAAAGCTCGAAAAAACGCGGGTTGTGGCTCGGCATTAACCTTCTGACCGCCATTCTTGCCTCCATCACCATTGGCTTATTTGAGAATGTAATTTCGCAAGTTGTCGCTTTAGCGGTGCTGATGCCGATTGTCGCTTCGATGGGTGGCATTGCGGGAAGCCAAACCTTGACTTTGATGGTACGCGCGATGGCACTTAATCAGATCACCGTGGGTAACCGTTTTGCCTTACTGAAAAATGAGCTCGGCATTGGCTCAATCAACGGCCTAGTCTGGGCGCTGATCATCGGTGGCATGGCGGCACTTTGGTTCCAAGAGCCGGTGATCGGCGCAACCATTGCGCTGGCAATTGTGGTCAACATTATTACCGCAGCATTATTTGGGGTGTTGATCCCGATAATTTTGGACAAATTCAAGCTCGATCCCGCGCTGGCAGGTTCGGTTATTCTCACCACCGTGACCGATGTAGTCGGCTTTTTTGCCTTCCTCGGCACCGCCAGTTTGGTGATGTTGTAGCCGCCATCAAACCCTAGAAAAAATTTTTATTTCCCCTCTTGAACTTCGATTTTCTTACCCTATTTATATCGGCGAGTGGTAGGTAAGGTGAACAGGGCAAGGAGGGCGAAATGACGAAACTGCCTCATTTACAGTTGAGTGTTGTTGAAACGCAGCCAAAGACTCATCCGGCCAATGCTTGGCCTATGAGTATGAGCTTTCCGCAGCGCTGCCAAGACAGGGTGCTGATGCCACCTTATCGTAGCGTTTTCCCTACTGTGGTATTGGTGGTTTACATCAATCAGGCTCAGCAGCAACCTAGCCCGACCTTGCACTGATGATTGCTGAACTTGGTCTAAGAGGCAGATTTTTCTGCCTCTTTTTTATTGCTCGACTTTTTATTCAACAAGTACGGAGTTTACGCCACTTTTCTCGCTGACGATGGTTGTGCAAAGGGCATTAACGCTTGGTGCAGCACGCACACCCCGTTTGCGTAATCCGCATCATCCACCACAAACTGCACATTCACATTACGCATCGAAGAGTGCGCGGCCATGGGTTGCAACTGGCGTTCCAGTAACGCTTGTAATCCTTGGGCGAGCACTTTGTTGGTTTCCATGTGCGCACCGATCGCTGAGATCAGCGCAACCATTCGCCCTGAGACTTTCGCTTGCGGATAACGCTTCTCCGCTTGATAGCGAATGTGATTGAGTGGCTCGCTGCTGCCACTCAGATAATAAGTGACTGAGTTGGCGTTCATCTCTTTACCAATCAACTGCACTTTCGCTGCGTGGATCCATTCAATCAATTCATGGCTGACTTTATCCATCATCCCGACCATGCTTTGGTCAAACAGATGCAACGCAAACACTTTATCTCGTCCTGCAATGATCTCCACTCTATCTTGCTGCGGCTGATGTGAGGCTGTAATTAACGTGCCAGAATGGTCAGGTTCAAAGGTATTTTTGATCCGCAAATCGATATTACTTTGTCTTAACCCTGCTGCCGCGTTGGGGTGGATCGCCTCCATACCGAGATTGGCCAGTTGATCCGCCACATCGAAATTGGTTAAGCCAATCGGGCGCACTTTTTCTGCGCCGACCAGGCGCGGATCGGCCGAGCTCAAGTGATACTCTTTGTGGATGATGGCTTGCTGAGCGCCCGTGACCACCGCAATTCGACTAAATGTCATTTCGCTGTAACCGCGATCATACGTGCGCATCAACCCTTCTTGGCAAGAAGCGTAGCCAGTGACGATCGGCAACTCACTCGTCACATCAATATCGCGAAACGCTTCTTCAATCACCTGATCGAGGTTGCCTTGTGTCGCTTCGCACCAACCAGACAAATCGACAAAGCGGGCGTTAACACCTAGTGTGTTGAGCTTGAGTGCTGTGTTATAAGCGCTGTGCGATTCACCGAGCGAGGCAAGAAACTCGCGTATTTGCGGTAAGTATTGGCGCAGCGAAAACTGTCCATATTGGCAGGTTTGCAAAATGTTCTGGATGCAGGCTATGGCTTCGGCTAAACGAGCACGAATAAATTTATCCGCGCGTAAACGCGTCATTGCATCTGCAAACATATTTTCGTTAATCAGCAGCATGCGCTGTTCTAGGGCGTAAACCGCATCACGCCAACTCTCATCATGCTTGGCTATTTTTTGGTAAATCCCAGGCGCACCAGTGCGTTTGCATTCCAGTAAGGCATCGGTCATGCCCGAATAAGCCGAGACCACAAATACTCGACCATAGAGCTGCTCGGGCCTGAGTAAAATATTTTCCAATACCGCATCAAAAGCGGTCATCGAAGTACCACCGATTTTCTCTACGGTGTAAGACATCATTTCTCCTTATGACATTGTGATATCAATTCACTTTTATCCAGCGGATAGACACCTTCCGCATCATGAATTTCGTGTCCAGTGAGTGGCGGATTAAAGACGCACGCCATCACCATCTCGCTAGAAAAGGCGCGCAAGTAGTGTTCATCATGTTGATCTAGGATGTACAAGGTTCCTGGTTGGATCGGATACGTTTTACCACCCACAACCTCAATTTCGCCTTCACCCGACATGCAGTACACCGATTCGAGGTGGTTGCGGTAGTGAATATGCGTCTGGGTGTTTGCGTAGAGGGTCGTGATATGAAAAGAGAACCCCATATGGTCATCTTTCAATAACATACGCACACTTTCCCAGTTTTCTGCCACCACTCGACGTTCACTTTGGCGGCACTGCTCTAGCGTTCTAACAATCATGTTTTCTCCTTATTTTTGTGCTTGTTTCGGATGAGTCAGGAGGCTTGCTGCAATCCACGCGGTGCTATTCGAGCAGCACTACGCTCAATAATGGTCAATCCGTGCGCGAGATCCGCTTCGGTTATGGTGAGGGGACAAAACACTTTCAGCACCTCATCTTCTGCACCCGCAGTTTCAATAATCAACCCTTTTTGAAAACAGAGCGCGGCAATATCGCGGGCAATGTCCCCATTATGGCAAGCCAGACCTTGCATTAAGCCGCGTCCTTTTAAGCCAGAAAATAACGTCGGATAACGACTCAAACACTGCTGCAATGCCTGAGTCACTTGCTCACTGCGTGCGGCGATATGGGTTTGAAAATCCTCATTCGCCCAGTAGGCTTCTAGCGCGCGAGTAGCGGTGACAAAAGCATGGTTATTGCCACGAAAAGTCCCGTTGTGCTCTCCCGGTTTCCATTGATCCCACTCGGGCTTAAACAGCACTAATGCCATGGGTAGTCCGTAACCGCTGAGCGATTTCGATAAGGTCACCATATCCGGCTCGATGCCGCTTGGCTCGAAACTAAAGAACGTCCCCGTACGGCCACAACCCGCTTGAATATCATCCACAATCAACAAAATTTGCTGAGCACGGCAGATCGCCTGTAAACGTTGTAACCAAGCGTCCGAAGCAACGTTCAAACCTCCCTCGCCTTGTACTGTTTCCAGTAATACCGCGGCAGGCTTATCTAAACCGGACGAGTTATCTTGCAGCATGGTTTCAAACAAAGTGAGTCCATCAACGCCCGCGTAGCCATCATAAGGCACACGATAAACGCCTGAGAGTGCTAAACCCGCGCCTTGACGATGATGCTGATTGCCCGTCGCGGCAAGTGCCCCGAGTGAACAACCGTGGAAACCATTCGTAAATGTCACGACGTTATGACGGCCCGTCACTTTGCGCGCCAACTTTAACGCCGCTTCGACCGCATTGGTTCCGGTTGGGCCAGTAAACTGCAGTTTGTAGTTCAATCCACGCGGCTCAAGAATGTGCGTTTGCAGCGCCTCAATAAACTGCGCTTTGGCTTCAGAATGCATATCCAATCCGTGAGTTAAGCCATCACGTTCGATGTACTCAAGGAGAGCTTGTTTGAGGACAGCATTATTGTGGCCATAATTCAGCGCGCCCGCGCCGGAGAGAAAATCCAGATAAGCGTCGCCTTGCTGGCTGTAAAGCCAACTGCCTTTGGCATTGCCAAATAGCACTGGAAAATGATTCGCATAAGACTGCACTTGAGATTCGTGGTGTTTAAAAATATCCATAACCAGATTTGTTATCCTTTAGGTCAGTTCGATGATTGAAGAGGTATGCGATAGAGATATTCCGTGTCGTGTTCTCCTTCAAAATGACAGGTTTTATCCAAAAAAGTGGATACACTGCCTTGCTCTCCCTGCTCTCTATCGAGCTTTTGAAACAGCCGCCAAGACGCTTGATTGGAGCGCGTAATGGTGGTTTCAAGAACCGTGATGTCGGCTAAATCCTCGCGCGCCAGCAGATGTTTGAGCATCTGATAGGCTAAACCTTTACCGCGTGCACTGGGGTGCACCGCCACTTGCCAAATAAACAACTCGTTCTGCTGTTCCGGCTTGCGATACGCAGAAACAAATCCGACCAACAACTCTTGCTGTTCAGCCATCAAACATGTTGTTTGAAAATGACTGGACTGCAGAAAGTTGCAATAAGCTGAATTCTGATCGAGCGGCGCACACTGCGCGATGAGCTCATGAATCGACAAACCATCTTCCTGTGTTGGCCGACGAAATACCCACGGCAGCGCAGGTTTGTGCATGATTTGCGGATAAATCATCCAAGGCGTAGCGGTAAACATCACAACAGTTTCCTTTGTGTTCAAATCAAATGTTTATTTTCACCCTAGCAGGACAAGCAGATATTTCAAGCTTTAATCACAATAAATGTCTATCCAAAGCTCAAAAATCCCTTTGTAAGGAATAAAAATGCTTTGAACTGAAACATAAAATGAATTTTAAAATACCGATGAAATTGATAGGCAGCCAGTGCTAACTCGCGGATTAACACCCAAACGACTTGACGTTGCAGGTAGGGGCAAATGACGAAGAGCTCAGATACACGGTGTGATTGGTGTGAACGAATGCGGCCAGCACGGCTACCGCTTCACGTAAGAAATGGCTATTTTCGATCTTTCGGCCCATACGGGGATGGATTTAGCAGAGGTTTGAAGCGGATTGCGAGCCGTTGCATTTTGCAATTGCACAATGCAACCAAATGAACAGCAACTCCGCAAGAAATGCACAAAAACCACACAAATACGTGCCTATTAAACTTGGCACAGATAGTGCATTTATAGGAATGACCCTTAATTAAGCCGAGGGTCACCTAGCCAACTGACGTTGTTAGTGAATGAAATTGTTCACATTTGTTTTATCAGCCAATCACCCTTTTGTGATTGGCTTTTTTCTTTTTAATCCCTGAACAACTAAAAACCATTTAGCCTGCAACATTCAAGGTGTGAAGGCGTTTTCCAACGATTATGTTAAGGCGTCACACTTCGCAGCACAGATAAAATCATTTTTGTGTAGACCTTTGATGGAATGACTCCACCAAGTCACGGTCACGTTGCCCCATTCTAATAAAATGGCCGGATGATGAAATTCTTGTTCTGCCAATTCAGCAATTTGATTAGAGAATGCCCACGCTTGTTTAAAGTTTTTGAAGCGATACCGCTTTTCAAGTTGGGCAATACCGTCTCGGTGAATTAATGCCCAACCATCCAGTTCACTGAGCAGCTGTTGCTGCTCTTCTGATGTCAAACCGATAGCGTCTGCACTGCACGCTTCACAACGTAATTCATCCAGCATGTTGTTGTTCCTTTGGTTGAAAAAGAGGCGGGAGTAACCCGTCTTGCATAGCTTGCCACACCAAGCCCATCACATCGCGTTGACTGAGTTGATACAGTTGACTGAGATCCGGCAACACATAATAAATCGGCTGCATGATATCAATGCGGTAAGGAGTGCGTAGCACTTGCATAATATCGAACGGCTCACGTTTTGGGATTGTGCTTTCTGAAGCGTAAAGCGTTTCACCCGGTGACGACAAAATGCCCCCGCCATAAATTTTGGTTTGTCCCTGTTCTTGGACTAAGCCGAACTCAACCGTAAACCAGTACAAACGCGCTAAGTAGCTACGCTCTTTGGGGGTCGCTTTAGCACCTAACTGGCCATAAACATGAGTAAAAGCGGCGAAATCAGGGTGCGTGAGCATAGCGCAGTGACCATACACTTCATGGAAGAAATCCGGCTCTTGGAGATAATCAAACTCCTCTCGACGCCGCAAAAACGTGGCCACTGGAAACTTCTTATCGGCGAGTAAGGCAAAGAAGCGATCAAAACTGATCAATGCCGGAACAGGCTCAACTTGCCAACCGGTTTCTGTTTGCAATACTCGGTTTATTTCCGGCAATTGTGGCAGGCGATCTGTCGGCAAATTAAGCATATTCAAACCATCTAAATAAGCTTGGCAGGCTCTGGTTTTCACCACCTCTTGCTGGCGAGTGATCAGCTCATGCCAAACAGCATGCTCATCCTGATCCCAATCAATATGACCATGCTCACTAATGGGTTTAGAGTGATACTGAGTCATCGCCCTACTCCTTAACAAATTCATTACATTAAGCCTACCTAGCCCAATCTGAACTGCCAATGGGACCTTGCTCAATTAAGACAATACTGATGTAACAATAATTTTACAATTGTGCACTTTTTAGTTATTTTTCATAGGCCTGATCCTGACCAGTCAAGTTGACTTTCGAACTTGCGAGGACAAAACTTGTTCACAGTGATCACGTCAGAATTGATTTTTAGACAGGGAATATTATGTCATCGACTACACCATTGTGGACGCCAAGCCACGAGCGCATTTCCGCTTCTAACCTGCAACAGTTCATCGCACATGTGAACATGCAAGGTGAAGCGATCGACAGTTATTCTTCGTTGCATCAGTGGTCTGTTGCTGAAACACGACAATTCTGGCTTGAGGTGTGGCAATTTTGCGATGTGATCGGCTATCGCGGAAACTGCATTATTGGTGAGGGACTACCTCGTTTTGGTAAAACCATGGTTCCCGCTCGTGATTCGATCTGGTTTCCACAAGCTCAGCTCAACTACGCAGAAAACCTACTCTCATACGCATTCCAAAATCCCGATGGGATCGCCCTCTGGTTTAAAAATGAAAATGGCCATACCAAGAAATTCAGTTGGCAGCAGTTGTGTGATCATGTTTCCGTCGTTCAACAGTGGTTGGCACAAAATGGCGTTGGAGAGGGTGATGTCGTGGCTGGCTATCTTCCCCACTTACCCGAAACCGTGATTGCCATGTTAGCCGCCACCAGTTTGGGGGCAATCTGGACTTCGACGTCACCGGATTTTGGCGTGGAAAGTGTGATTGAACGCTTTGGTCAAGTTCAACCGAAAATTCTGTTTTGTTGTAATGGCTACACGTTTAACGGTAAATCGTTTCCCATGCAAGAGCGTAATGCTCAGATAGCGAGCGCCCTACCGAGCCTGGTCAACACCTGTCAAATTGAATATCTGCAAGATCGCAACTTCACACCGAATTTCAATGATAGCTTTTCTGACTGGCAATCGATTTTCGCCAGTTATCAACCGCGAGGAGTCGAATACCGCCGGATTGGTTTTAACGATCCACTATTTGTTTTGTATTCCTCTGGAACAACGGGCAAACCGAAATGCATCACGCACTCCGTTGGCGGTACGCTACTCAACCATTTGAAAGAGCATCAGTTACACTGTGATATCCAGCCACAAGATCGCGTGTTCTATTACACCACAACAGGTTGGATGATGTGGAACTGGCATGTGTCTGCACTCGCCAGTGGCGCAACCTTAGTGATTTATGATGGGCATCCACTCTACCCACAAGCGGGAGCGTTATGGGCTCTGGTTGACGAAGCCAAAGTCAGCTTGTTTGGCACCTCTGCCAAGTACCTAGAAACACTGAAAAAAAATCAGTTTTCTCCATGCGATTTTTACTCATTAAGCCACTTAAAGACCCTGTGTTCGACCGGTTCGGTGCTCTATCCTGAGCAATTTGACTATGTGTATGAGCATGTCAAATCCGATCTGCATCTGGCTTCTATTTCTGGTGGCACGGATATTTGCGGCTGCTTTGTGCTTGGTAACCCTATTTCTCCGGTTTATCAGGGCGAATGCCAAAGTGCGGGCTTAGGTTTGGATGTCGTGGCTTACAATCAGCATGGAGAGGCCATCGTCGCTGAGCGTGGAGAGCTGGTATGCCGAAACAGTTTCCCCAATCAACCGATTGGATTTTGGCATGATGATGGCAGCCGTTATCACCAAGCTTATTGGGATAAATACCCGGGAGTTTGGCATCATGGCGATGAAATCGAAATCACCGACCAAGGAGGTGTATTATTCTTCGGTCGCAGCGATACCGTTCTGAACCCGGGTGGTGTTCGGATTGGCACGGCTGAAATTTATCAGCAAGTCAATGCATTACCTGAGATCCACGATTCGATTGCCATTGGCCGCCAGATTGACCGCGATGAACAGGTGATTTTGTTCGTTCAACTCGCGCAAAACGTCCCCT
Organism: Vibrio sp. R-1; assembly: GCF_035615595.1. NCBI lineage: Bacteria > Pseudomonadati > Pseudomonadota > Gammaproteobacteria > Vibrionales > Vibrionaceae > Vibrio > Vibrio sp. R-1. The sequence goes on from NZ_WPDC01000004.1 coordinate 40,506, forward strand.
TTAATGAGGAGCTGCAGCAGAAAATCCGCAGCTTACTGCGCGAACGCTGCTCTCCACGCCATGTTCCTGCTCACATTTATGCCATCAGCGAAATCCCGCGTACGAAATCGGGCAAGCTGGTCGAACTGGCCGTCAAACAAGTGTGTCATGGTGACGAAGTGAAAAACCTTGGGGCTATCGCCAATCCACAAGTGTTAGCGGAAATAGAAAGATTACTTACGGCATAAACCATGACTCGGAAAATACGATAACAAACTGATTACACGGCATAATCCGAGTTATCTTGGCACATTTATCGGTTTGATTTTCGTGCCACAGTGGTATTCTTGGCTCAGCTGTTCTCTGCATAGACTTTTTATGGATTATATTCACCTCTCCCGATTTAGCTTAAAACACCTGACAGCCCTGCATGTCATGCTCAACACGCGCAGTGTTACCCAAACCGCCGCTCGACTGTGTGTAAGTCCATCCAGTATCAGTAAAATACTCGCTCAATTGCGTGAACTGCTTAATGACGACCTTTTTTACCGGGATGGAAATCAGTTGATCCCGACCCCTTATGTACAGCAAATGGGGCCAACAGTGCATCATGTTCTGTCCAGTATGAATGGCTTATTGCACTGCACCGAATTCGATCCTCAGGCATACCAAGGCCACTATCGTTTAGCGATGCGTGAAAGTACATTTGAGCTATTTGCGTCCAAAGTCACTGCGATTCTCGCCGCTTGCTCATCCGAGCTCTCCATGACGATTCACTCCAAAGAACATTATGGGTTTGAGGCTTTGCAGAGTGGCTTGATTGATTGCATTCTTCTGCCACATGACATCAGCCAGCCACCAACCTTTGCCCAAGACTTAGTTTGGCAGGTAATCGAATCGGATGAGCTGGTCTGTTTGATGAGCGCTGATCATCCTCTCGCTCACACTGAACTCAGTGTCGAAGCCTACCTTGCTTATAAGCACATCGGCATTCTCGATAATGAGCTCAATGAGCCGTATTTTGAGAAGTACCTGACTCAGCAACACGAAACTCGACGTATTGCTGTTGCCACTCCTGACTTTGGTGCAGCAGCCATCTTGTGTCGGCAGACACACTTGCTGCTCACCTGTTCAAAGATGTGGGCGGATCACGCAATGCAAGCTCAAGGCTTGGTGCAAAAAACCCTACCCTTTGAATATGGCAAGGTGGCTTATAGCTTAGTCTGGAACAAACCCAGCATGAATGACCGAGCTATTCGGTGGCTATGCCAGCAACTGAACAGCCAGTTAACTTGAGATGAAAATGGGTGAAAAAGGAAAGGGTCAGCAAACGCTGACCCTTTCCTTTGTTGCTCTGTTTTTGATTTTTGTTAATAACCCTAGCCATGAGTTGTCAGTCAATAAACAGAAACTGAGACGTGTACTCGGGGAACTGAGTCTCGTCTTTGATTATTCAATCATTAGTTTAGGTGCAAGGTTGAATTTTTGTTAGTGAAAAGAAGTAAATGGTCAATTTACGATTTGGAAAAGATATGCAAATCACATTGTTAACGAAATTGATATGTAATAACCCAATGAATTAAACAGTGTCGGTAAGATTTATCCCCAAACAACTTGGAGTTACAGGTAGGCGGCAAGTGAGAGAGTCCCCATGAGCATAGATAAACGATGTGATTGGGGTGAACGAACGTAGCCAACACCGCTGCAGCTTCAAGTAGGAAGGGGGATAGCAAAAAGCGAAAAAATAAAGCCGCTGTACAAGTAGCGGCTATAACAAACTCTATGAATCAATGAATCACTTACGAGCAATTCCAACCACAACAGGTTGTGTGCCTTGTGCGGTGGTGACATCAAACACGACCCGAGTCTCCACGGCAGAGAACCCCGCATTACGCAGCACAGATTCAATCTCAGTTGTGCTCAAACCTATTTCCGATTTGCCATCGGCTAACCAATCAAAATGCACAAAATACCCGCCTTCATCCACTAGCGTGAAAATAATATCGGTCACATCTTGAAGATTCGGTAAGAAAGCGCATACCGATGAGGCAACGACCAAATCAAACTGTTTACGAAAGGCTGGATGTTGAGCAACCAAACCACGGGTTAAGCAATCCACCACAGGCTCAACGTTGCGTAGTTCTTTGCGATCCAGCTCCTCAATCATGGCTTCTGATGAGTCCAGCGCAACAATATCACGAGCAAGCGGCGACATCCGCTGACTTAGCAAGCCTGTACCACAGCCAAAATCCAAAATATGCTTTCCCTGCAAAGAGAGGATTTTTGTCAGATGTTCAAATACGCTTTGCGCAAAAGCATGGGTCGCTGGGTCTTTTTCCCAATTTGCTGCGTACTCATCCCAGTCGTGTGCCATCATGGCCTCCGTATTACTTCTTGTATTCGGGCAATGCTGCCAAGAGTAAACCAAAATGAAGTCAAGTTCATAGAGTTACAACGCATTCTTTGTTAAGAAAATCCATTTCGACCTCATTTGTCGAGAATTTATGCCGATAGGCAGCACATTGAATTTTGTTTATTATCCCAAAAGTTTGAACCACTTGGGTCTGCTATGAACCTGTCACAAATCGAAGCTTTTTGCACTATCGCCAATACAGGCTCCGTCTCTGAAGCCGCGCGTCAACTCGATTGCAATCGTACTAAATTAAGCATGGCGATCAAAGCGCTGGAAAAAGAACTCAATGTGGCGCTGTTTGTGAGAGCGGGTAACTACTTAACCCTTTCCGAAGCGGGCAAAGCCGTTTACAAAGATTGCGAGAGTTTACTCATCACGGCATCACGTATCCGCCAGACTTGCGCTCAAGCGTGCAGTGAATTTGCCGCCGAGATGTGGATCGCGCGTGATGATTCACTCCCAGACCATTTTTGGCAAGATATCGCCAGCCAATTGCACAAACTCTTTCCCAACACCTCTTTTAATATGGTTTTGGCCTCCAGTGGCGATTTAGCCAACTTGGTCGCGACACAACAAGTCAACTGCGCTTTCGGCGTCGATTATGAGCGCTTGGACGATCCACGCATCACTTACCAACCTTTGGGTAAAATCCGCCTCATGTCGGTGTGTAATAGCCAGCATCCTTTGGTTAAACAAAAACGAGTTAGCGATGAGGAACTGCGTAAATTCATGCAAGCCGTCATGGTCTATCTTAATGAAAAAGATAACCCGAACCTGCAGCCTTTCTCCCGTCGCTATATCGGCTTCTCAAGCTTTGAATATATGCTCAATACAATTTTGAGTGAGAATGCATGGGGCGTATTGCCTGAGCCATTGATTCGTCACTATTTACGCGAGCAGCAACTGACCGTGATTAAACATACGTACGGTCTCACGCAAGAAGACTTCTGCTTATTCCAACCTATCGGAATGCATGATAACCCTGCCATTCTCTGGCTCAGTGATAAGGTGAGTGATTATCTGTTTGATTTCTAGACATCCCCCTCCTTTCTAGGCATGTCCGCACTCAGCGTCAAAAATACTGACACAGGAAAAGTTAATTAAGCATCTGTTTTAATTATATTTATTTTAAAATAGAAATTTATCTTCCTCTTATCGACGTAAATCGACATTGCGATTCCCCCATGAATCGCCAGAATGTGCGGCGAAACCTACGAGGAAATTAACGATGTGTTCTCAATCCAATTTTAATGAAAAGCGTGTTTTAACGCTTTCTGCCCTTATCGCATCAGGCTTTGCTGGCAGTGGTTTGCTAGTCGGTCTACTCGTCGGCTCTATGGTCATTGTCTTTGATGGTGTCTATTCGCTGGTGAGTTTACTGTTAACATTATTGTCGCTGGCGGTATCACGTTTTATTCAAAAACCGTCTGACGCTCGCTTCCCTTTTGGGCGCGCAGTGTTAGAACCCCTGGTTATCGCGATAAAAGGCTTAGTGATCTTGCTGATTGTCAGCTATTCACTCTACTCCTCGCTCACCGCTCTCCTCAGTGGCGGACGCGAAGTGGATCCTTCTATCGCCACCTTATTTGGTGTGTTTAGCGTCACCGGTTGTGCTTTAGCTTGGTGGAAAATGGCAGGCTTAAGCCGACGTCACCCTTCCGGGCTGATTGCGGCAGAAGTCAAACAGTGGCAGATGGATACCTTGCTGAGTTTAGTGGTCATGGTTGGCTTTATTGCCGCTTGGTTAATCAACCTAACCCCTTGGGCGCATTATTCGGTCTACGCCGATCCGATGATGATGCTGTTGATGTCGTTTTACTTTATAAAACTTCCACTTGGGATGCTGAAATCCGCTCTGCGTGAAATATTGTTGATGGCTCCAAGCCACGATATACAGCAAGCCGTATCACACAGTGTTCAAGCCACGCAAGAGCACGCCGAACAACCACTTGAGCTTTACGGTGTGGCTAAAGTCGGACGTGAACTGTGGGTCGAAGTGGCGTTAAAAACGGCCGAGGATGATTCGGTTGAGGTAGAAGATATTCAGCGTATCGAAAACCACTTGCAGCAAAGCTTGGCGGCATTACCTTACCAATTACAGCTCACGGTGAGCGTTGCCCGCTAACTCATCTCAGCCCGCTTTCGCGGGCTGAATGTTAACTTTGTTCTTTAAGCGGCGGAGGCGTTTCAGGCTCTTCCCCTGTTGATGAACTCGACTCGCGAGTCACCCACCAGCAGATCAGCGAACCGAATGTCACCATGATCACTCCCTGCCAGAAACTTAACCCGAGGACCACCCCTAAAATCAGCGATGAAAATAAGGTTGAGATAACCGGCGTAAAGTAAGAAAGCGTTGCCAGCAGCAACATGTTCCCCCGCAAAATGGCCACATTCCACAGTGCATAACCACTTCCCATCACAATGCCCGTTAATAACAGCGTCACCATGCTCGACCCAGTAAAAGAGAGTGCCGGCTCATTACTCAAAGCGTATTGGAGCCAGAGTGTGGCAGCGGTCGCGGCAAAAAACAGTACGATGGCATTCTGCCCTCGTGCTAAACGTTGGGTTACATTGCAGTAAATCGCCCAGATAAAAGCGCCCGTTAATGCCATAGCATAAACCGCTGGATTGGTAGCGATGCGAGCTGAAAAATCGGCGAGCGAAATGCCTTGTTCGGCGACAATAGTCCACGCGACACCAGCGAAAGCCAAACCCACGCTCGGGTAAACCCAAAAGCTAACCGCACGCTGACTGAGCAACACCGCGATCAATACGGTTAAGGCTGGCCAAAGGTAGTTAATCACCGACATTTCTATCGCTTGTAAGCGATCGCTCGCCATACCGAGTGCTAAGGCAAGGCAAATTTCGTAACTCACGAACAGCGCACCGCCAATCAGAATATAGCGACTCGATCCCGCTTTGAGTCGAGGCATCCCCATCGCAAACAGCAAAAACAGCGTACTCACTGTGTAGATGAGCGCCGCGCCGCCAATCGGTGAAAACTCCTCAGCAACACGACGCGTTAATGCCATCAGGCTTCCCCAAAGCAAAATGGCCGCGACACCATACAAGGTGTGTTTATGAGTGATGAATTGCTGTTTCACAGTAAACCTCAAAGTGGTAACCCCTTCCCTACCTATCACGTCAAGCAGTTGAGGGATAAAACGCCAAGCCGTGCGATCATTCTGCCATTGATTCGGCAGGATCTTTCAGTGAGCGCAAAATACGCGCAGGAGTGCCACCGACTAACGTATCCGGTGGAACATCCTGATTGACCACGGAATTCGCCGCTACGACAGAACGAGCACCAATCGTGACCCCTTGATTAATGACGACATTTCCGCCAATCCAGACATCATCTTCAATCACAATCGGTTTGCAGATGGTTTCCCACGCTTGGCGACGACGATAATCTAAAGAGTGCGATGCGGTGTAAAATTGAGTACTAGGGCCGATTAATACGTGATCGCCAATCGTGATGGGGGCACCATCCAACATCACCACGTTCATGTTGATGAAGGTGTGATCGCCAATACGAATGGTTTTGCCAAACTCACAGTGAAAAGGAGGCTGTACACAACTTTTATGACCGAGATGACCAAACAGCTCACGTTGCAGTGCATAGCGCTCCGCTTCATCAAGACTTTGGTTGATCTCGAGCTTGAGCCTTCCCGCTTGGCTGCGCAGTGCCTCAATTTCCGCGGATGCGCCGTCAAAGTGTTCACCTTTGAGCATTTTTTCTAATTCGCTCATCTTCATTCCCCCGTGATTTATGAACGTCCATTACTCAGCTATCCCCCAACCAGTTGGCGATACAGCCTCCAGTCGTAAGGGGATAACATGGTTAATCACTCATCAGTAAATGAAAAGTGCAAATAAGAGCAAATCGGTTTCCTCTATTCTTCTTTGACGATTGGTTCGAGAGGTTCAACGCGACTCACCAGAAGCTGATCGACTTTGTAATTATCGATGTCCACCACTTCAAATTTATAGCCGGCATAGACCACTGAATCCGTACGACGCGGGATCTTACGCAGCATATACATCATAAATCCTGCGATCGTTTCGTAGTTTTGTTGCTGAGGAAACTCTTCAATCGCAAAGGAGCGCATCACGTCGGTGATCGGTGTCACCCCGTCTACTAGCCATGAGTTGCCATCACGCGCGACGATTTGCTCTTCCCCTTCGGCAAGCACCCAAGTGCCCATGACTGCGCTTTGTAAGTCGTTGAACGTCACAACGCCTACGACAAGCGCGTATTCGTTCATCACCACCGCAAAATCAACGCGGTTAATTTTGAAGTACTCCAACGCTTCCGAAAGGCTTAACGTATCGGGAATAATCGGGCATCCAATGACCACATTGCTCTCTTTGAGATTCATTCCTTGGCCATTAATTACTCGAATTAACAAGGCCTTCGAGTCAACGTAACCTTTAATCTGATCCAACTGCCCATCACAGACCAAGAATTTGTTGTGCGGATGCTGAGAAATTTTCTGCTTGATCACTTCCTCACTGTCGCTGAGGTTAAGAAACACCAAACTTTCGCGCGCCGTCATGGCCGATGTCACTGGAATGCTCTGCATTTCAAACACGCTTTCCATCATCTGTTGCTCACCTTTATCCAGCACGCCCGCTTCTGCGCCAGCATCCATCACGGCATAAATGTCGTCAGAGGTGATCTCATCATTACGCTCGGTCGGTACACTGAGGGCGCGAAACAGCAAGTTCGCCAATCCATTGAAGAACCAAACAAACGGTTTTAACAAAGTAATGCAAATCAGCATGCCTCCCACCAAACTGGTGGCAATTCGCTCTGGCATCGCCATCGCAATCCGCTTTGGCATCAAATCCGCAATCAAAATAAACATACTGGTTACGAGCATAAAGGAGAGCACAAAACTCGCTTGTGATAGGAGATTGGCTGGAATCAATCCTTCTAGCAGCGCTCTGATGTAAGGAGTAAACGCCGATTCCCCCACAATACCGCCCATAATGGCAACCGCATTGAGGCCAATTTGCACCACAGTGAAAAAATTGCCTGGCCGAGCTTGCAGCTCTAACACCCGCTCGGCACGCTCATCGCCTTCATCGGCCATCTGCCGCAAACGAATTTTGCGCGCCGCAGCCAAAGAAATTTCTGACATAGAAAAGAAACAACTGGCAGCAATCAGCGCCATGATGATCGAGATGTTTTCGAAAAAACTCATAGGTGTACACCCAAAATCAATAAAACCAAACGGCTTAAAACACGAGTAACAGAGAAGATAAGCGAGAGATAAACACCTCTTTATCCGCCTCGTTCAGCATAGACGAACACGAGACGGATAGAGAGGCATACTGCAACGTCAAGCAGGAAAAGGATTACTCGGTGCGGATTTCCCACGAATGAGTCATATCAACACCTTTCCCGAGCATTAAACATACTGAGCAGTATTTCTCTAGAGAATCAGCGGTGACGCGCGCTACGATCTCTTGATCCAGATCTTCACCACTGACGACAAAATGGATATTGACTTGAGTGAACAGTTTCGGCGCGGTATCACGACGCTCAGCAGACAATTGCGCGGTACAACCATGGATTTTTTGTCCCGCTTTTTTCATGCCATCCACAACATCGACAGAGCTGCATCCACCTGCGGCCATCAACACCATTTCCATTGGACTTGGAGCACTCGCTCCACCGTTCCCATCCATTACAATCGAATGACCGGAGTTAGATAACCCAATAAAACGAAAATCTTCAACCCATTTGACTTGCGCTTGCATAACGGAACCCCACTAAAGTAAATGACCGCCAGTATGTTAGCACAGTGGCATACGGAAAGATGCCAAGAGACAAAAGCGAAGCTAAAAAAGAAAACCCCACTAAGCCTAAGCTTAGTGGGGTTCAGTTCTCACTCGCAGCAATCCCGCTACTAATAGGTGCTCCCTGCATCTATTCCTTGATAGTCTGCTGTGTCCTTCAGCGCAATCCGTTTCATCGCCTTCCTAGCGGTGTCCCTTCCTCTGTCATCCTGACAGAACTCGCTTAGTCCTTTAAGTTGTCCATTAACTCTCCGTTTATAACCATCCTAGTTATTAAGCGTCCAGCTAACGTCCTTTGCTCTCCTTGCCGACCATTCATCCTGAACAATCGAAATCTTCGTCCTGAAGATGACCAATCCTTGGGTCTTTCCTGTTCCGTGTCCGCTTCCTGCTGACGAATTGACTTTACGATATGAGCGTATTTCAGCAAGCGCTGTTGAGCATTTTTATTACTGGTCGATAGGCAAATTCAAACAGAAAACAAAATAAATCAATAACATAAAAACAAAACAAATTTAAAGTCTGCAATCAAAAGCTAAAATCTCTTACATCAGACGTAAGAGATCTCGCACAAGATAAATCCTAAAACAAGAAGGTTCTGCTTTTTCGCCCTTCGCACACTCTGTGATGCCGCTCGCAAGAGTTTTCCCACTCATTCAAACCAAGAAAAGCTCCGTGTTCACAACAGAGAGATCTCCAAACGACTTTGCCTAGCAAAGACCACAAATGCTTCAAGTAGAGAAAGGCTATAGACTCTTATCACAAAAATCAGGATAGTATCAGCGAGAGTAATGTATTGGGCTTACGTACTCGATGGCTTGACCAATGTCGCGAATGAATGAGGAACAACGACATGATTTCAAAATGGGCGCAACGTTTTTTCCAAATGGCTGAATTAGTTGGCTCGTGGAGTAAAGATCCTTCCACGCAGGTAGGCGCTGTGATCACCAAACAAAACCGGATTGTCTCCGTTGGCTTCAATGGCTACCCACACGGTATCTCTGACAGTGCCAGCACCGATGACCGTGATATGAAGTATTTGAAAACGCTGCACGCGGAAGAAAATGCGATTTTGTTTGCCAAGCGTGATTTGGATGGCTGTGAGATTTACGTCACCCACTTCCCTTGCCCTAACTGCGCGGCCAAGATTATCCAAACTGGGATCTCTGCCGTACATTGTCCTGAGCAATCCGAAGATTTTCTGTCACGCTGGGGCGATAAGATCAAAGTCAGCCAAGACATGTTCTTACAAGCTGGGGTTAAAGTGCATTGGCTACCTTTGGTTGAACTGAAGCACATCAATACGATTGAGCTGCCTTCAGAATCGAGCAATCCATAAACGGAAGCGATATACCCAAACAACTTGGAGTTACAGCCAACACCGCTGAAGCTTCAAGTAGTAAGGGGATAACCAGCAACCATCGTACTTATAAATGGGACACCGCTGTCCCATTTTTGATTTTTGTAGCAGCGCACCGCTTCCACGTTATCCGCTGTTTTTTCTCTCTTATGCGCAGATGACAAAGATCGCCTTCCAGCACTTTATTCTGCCAATTTTCGCGAAGCACTGCGCATTGAATTGCAAAACGCAAATTTACTCACTGAAAAAACTTTGAACTTAGTCATTATCGGAACGAAATAAGTCGCCAACTCTGCCAATGTCAACCCTGACTAAACCTTAGTAAATCGACCAAACACTCATCAAAATCACTACTATTACGTGATATATCAATGCATTATTTTTCCTAGCAGAAAAACGATCACAACTTTACAATCGCGCCACATAAAAATAACAACCATCCGCTTGGGTATGCCGAAATCGGATATCCCAAACCACTTGGCGTTGCAGATAAGCAGCAGGTGAGTTCATCACTATGGGGATAGATAAACGGGTATAGATAAACGCTATGCTCAGGGTCAATGAATCTAGCCCATGCTGCTGCGGCTTCGAATAGAAAACATTATAGGATGGTGCACACTCCCCCTACTTAAGTGTGTATAAAAATAATCTGTATCAACACTCTCCCAAAACTGTGGCGATGCCCAGCGAGGGAATTAACTCTAACGTGAAAGGTCCCAAGTCAACCATGAGTCCAGAGAACTACTTTCTAGACTGGCAAAAAAGCCAAACCCTTGCAGAAACCCTGTCTCCCTTAATTGGTCAACTCTATCGCCAGAAAGGGGTTGAAGCCGTGTTGTGCGGTAAAACCCTGATTAATGCGACCACGATCGACATCATTAAGACTCACCGTGTCGCTCGGCGCTATTTAAGTGAGCCTTTGGCACTCGATAAGACCTTACCCTTAGTGCAGCAGTTATCGACGCTTGAGTTAGCCCCCTGCCGAATTGATATTGGCCAACTTGCCAGCCAGTATTGGCAGCAACATGACGATGAGCATGGTTTGAATGATTTTCTGCACACCGCATTAGACGCCGCACTCCAACCCGCTCAGGCTATTGAGCCCAAAGATGTGGTGCTGTATGGATTTGGCCGAATTGGCCGTCTACTCGCCCGCTTACTGATTGAAAAGAGCGGCGCAGGTTATCCGCTGCGTCTACGGGCGATTGTTGTGCGTGGTGGAAAAGAGGGCGATCTTGAAAAACGTGCCAGTCTACTCCGTCGAGACTCGGTTCATGGTCAATTCAACGGCAGTATTACTATAGATAAAGAGCGTAAGGCACTGATCGCAAACGGGAACTTCATCCACGTCATTTATGCGAATTCCCCACAAGATGTCGATTATACCGCTTACGGCATTCATAACGCTTTGGTGGTGGATAACACGGGCGTATGGCGCGACAGTGAAGGCTTAAGCCAGCACCTTGCCTCTCCGGGAGCGAGTAAGGTTCTGCTTACTGCGCCGGGTAAAGGCGATATTAAAAACGTGGTGTTTGGGGTCAATGAATCGGTGATTCAGCCGGAAGACACCATTATTTCAGCGGCAAGTTGCACCACAAACGCGATTACTCCGGTGTTAAAAGCGGTGAATGACCGTTTCGGCATTACTTCTGGACACATCGAAACCGTCCACTCTTTTACCAATGATCAAAACCTGATCGATAACTTCCACAAAGGTGAGCGTCGTGGTCGAGCGGCATCACTCAATATGGTGCTTACTGAGACAGGCGCGGCTAAAGCCGTTGCTAAAGCGCTTCCTGAGTTAACTGGCAAACTGACGGGTAATTCGATTCGCGTCCCGACTCCGAATGTGTCGATGGCGATAGCCAATCTCAATTTAGCTCATGCCACGACTAAGCAAGAGCTGAATGCTTACTTGCGAGAAATGGCTACCCATTCTCCACTCTCAGGACAAATTGATTACACCGAGTCGACTGAAATTGTTTCCAGCGATCTGGTGGGTTCACGTTATGCGGGTGTGGTCGATGCCACAGCAACGATTGCACAAGATAGCCGTTGTGTTCTGTATGTTTGGTATGACAATGAATTTGGCTATAGCTGCCAAGTGGTACATTGCATGGAACAGATGATGGGTGTGCGTTACCCGACCTATCCCGCTCAATAAATCACCGTCTCCACAACAGACCCAAACTGCGTGCAGCGAAGCTCGATAGTCTCGTGACAGGTGGAATGGGTCAAACAATAACAACCATAAGTCGTGCTGCGCTGATCGCTTCGCGATGAGCAACACCGACCTCTCCCTCAAGCTTGCCGCCTAACTGATGTGGGCGGCTTTTTTGTATCGACTCACCCGCTTTAGGTCAGAAATACGTCAAGTTTGTCCTGTTATGGTGAAAATGAACATTGTTCATTTTCGATTAATCTGGTCCAGGGTAAGGTGGCTCTGTTACTTGGAGGAACCATTATGAACCGATTCCTGATCACCTTACTGTCACTGATTACTGGTGTGTTCGCTTTGATCTTTAGTCTGCTGCTCGCGATTCCATTGACTATCGCAACGTTAATTACGGGCAAACGTTTAGAAAAACAGCTCAAAGCACGCGCGTTTCAATTCAAATCTTCCGCGACTTATCAGCCTCATGCCAATGTGATTGAAGGGGAATGTGAAGAGATCTCGCCACGCCGTTAACAAGATGACGAGAGGGTTTGAGGTCAGCTCAAACCCTAATGAAATGAGTTACACCGTCCACAACACTCGGATCGCTAACGCAATCAGCACCAGGCCAGACAGCCTGTCGATGAGCACGGCGCGGGCGCGCAATTTATCGAGTAAACGAGGCGAAGATAAAATCAGAGTAATGAAGCTATACCAAAGACCATCAACCACTAAGGGAGTGATGACAATCGCAGCCTTACTGGTCAAATCCGAGCCTACCGCGACGTATTGACTAAATAACGCGATAAAAAACAGCGCAATCTTAGGACTGAGCAGAGAAATCAGTAGCCCTTCTCTGGCTGATTGCCATACGCTGACCGACTCGCCCGACTCTAACTTAGCCGCGACCCCACCTTTTGAACGCAGAGCGTTCCAGCCCAAGTAGGCAAGATAGGCGGCACCCGCATAGCTAATGGTTTTAAACAGCACAGGAGATTGATGCAGTACGACGGCCAATCCGATCAGGGTAATAAAGGCATACACCCCAATCCCGAACGCATGAGCCCAAGCAGCGGCAAAGCCGTTCTTACGTCCCCCTGCCAAACTGTGTTTAGCCACCATTGCCAAACTCGGCCCCGGCGACATCGCCCCTAAAATACAAATCGTAAATAGCGATAACCACACTGTCAGTGTCATGCAAGCTCCTAAAACCAAAGACTGAGCGAGCAACAATATAAGCAAATGAAGGGGAAATACAGTCGAAATCACAACAATTCTCAAAACGACCGCGAGAATAAGAAAGGTTGGAAGAGAAGATGAATGACGTGGTCTTATCGAGCCAATCTAGCAAGTTGGCGGCAACTGAGTGCCCCCAATGAGCATAGACACACTATGTCATTGGGGTGAACGACGCCAACATCGCTGCTGCTTCAAGTAGGACAATGATAAGAAGAATCAGGTTGGATAGCGGTTCAAACTCAATGACTTAACCACTTGCGCACAACCAGCCAAGTATAAAGTGTGGCACCAACACCAATGCCCACTAGAGTCACGATATCAAAGGTGGTTGCCACATACCCCAACGATGATCCCGTTATGGTCGGTGCAAGCAACATGACCGCAACACCGATAACGATCGCTAAGAGCAACGCTTTACCATCGGCTGCGGGTCTCTCTTTACCTACCCATAAACTCACCACAAAAATCGCTAAAAGTAGGATCACCAACCAGAGATAAGGCTGAACTGTGTACCAAAGCACCGTTGCAATACTGAGAATATCCATAGGCCCCCCTAAACTCGACCAGACAACATAGCGTTATACGCCGGCTGCAACATTTGTTCTTCCATTACCCAAACCGCCCATGACTCTTCTGTCGGGTCAATGAAACTAAAGGATGGCAATAGCACATTGTTGTAACCAAATTCCGCCAAGATCGCTTTTCCGATTCCGGTGATCAGTGGGCAGGAGGTATAGCCGTTGTAGGAGGCTTTTAACTCATCTCCTTTGAGAAAAGCCATCAAGTTAGCTTCAATCACTGGTGCTTGCAGCTTAACACTGGCGGCGGTTTTACCAAGCGGCACACCAATCACATCTCCAATACCAAAAATATTGGGGAAACGGCGATGTTGCAGGGTGAACTGATCCACTTCTAACCAATTGTTAGCAAAGGGTCCTTCTTGCCAAACCAGATCCGATTCTAAGATCGCCGTCGGCGCTGACATCGGGGGCACAACATGGATAAAATCGTACGCTTCTTCGACTAAGCTGCCATCTTCTTGTTGGAAATAAGCTTTCTTGGCGGCCACATCCATGGCTTTAAGAATGCGGCTGTAGTGCAAATCGACACCTTGCTGCTGCCAACGTTCAACGACAAATTGATTGTACAGCGGGACAGAAAAAACACGGTCTTTGTAGGGGGTAAAAAATTCTACTTTGAAGGCATTCGGCTCAGGCCTTTTTTCAACGCGCGATAAAGTAGTAAAGGTCATCTTCAGCGGCGCGCCCGCGCATTTTAAAAACGTGTTGGGCAGGGTAAAAATTCCTCGACCTTTCCCACTATCCAGCCAAGCATCAATTTGCTGGCTGGTTTTAAGTGCCCCCTGCGGCCCCGCATACACACTGCCAATACCATTGCTACCAATCATGTCAGGGGTTAACCCTTCAATCTGGTCATAATTCAGCTGACAGCCTGTGGCCACAACGAGAACATCAAAACTCAGTGCAGTGCCATCTTCCAACGTGACGCTTTTGGTTTCAGCATTGACGGCTTTGACATCTTGAGCCACCCAATCGACTCCATTAGGCAACCAATCCTGAGTCTGACTCACCACTCGTTCTGGAGCCCATAAACCAGATGCAATCATTGTGTAACCGGGTTGATAAAGATGCTCCTTGCGCGCTCCAATCAACGTAATTTTATTTCCGGTTAACCGCTTTCTTAGGCGGTTAGCCATTGCTGTCCCAGCTGCGCCGACACCCATAATCACGACATGCGCAGTAGTATTAAGCGTTTGTGCTGAAAGAGAGAACGGAGCCACTGACAGCATGCCAGCAGTAACACCGAGTTTTAAGAATTGACGTCGAGACGATGACGTTGTCTGCTGAGACATATGCACCTGCCTTTAATTTAGCTATCACTAATTAAAGGTTTGGTTGATGAAGTCATTTTCGTCAAGTATTTGGGCACAACTTCAAACTATTGTCGCGATTTCATAGTGTAACTGTGATTCTACGCGTGCTTTCAGCGGCCAATATAAATGTGTCTCGCGAAGATGAAAGCCGCTCATAAAGTCGGTATGCTAAAGCTCAAATTCTGTGCAGGTGGCGTAAAGTGAATCAACTGAAAAAGGATATTTCTCTGGGAGCAGGAATTGCTCAACTTTCCACGACGTTAATGGGGACCGGGCTGTTTATGGTTCCAGCGATTGCCGCAGGGATCGCCGGTGTATTCTCACTCTGGGCATGGTTGCTGCTGTTTGTTGCGATTTGCCCGATCGCCTTGACCTTTGCGCAATTAGGTAAACGTTACCCCAATGCGGGAGGCACCGCTTACTTTGTGCGCCAAGCATTTAATCCACGCCTTGAACGTGCAGTGGCATGGTTGTTTCTCAGCGTTATTCCTGTGGGCGTTCCTGCGGCAGTCACGCTCGCCGCAAGTTTTCTGCAAGCCTTACTCCCAGCGCCTTTGGCTAACCCACTGCTGACCCAAACTCTAACTATATTGCTCTTAGTTGGGGTTAATTTGGCGGGTACTAAGTCATCAGGCCGTTTACAAACCCTCATCGCGTTGGCCATTTTCAGTTTGGTGATTGCTTTTTGGTGGCGTGGTGAAGTAACCACGCAAGATTTGGTCATGCCTGCATTAACACAGGAAGGATGGAGCTCGATTGGAGCCGCGCTGGCAGTCATGTTCTGGTGTTTTGTCGGCATTGAGGCTTTTGCCCATATGGGAGAAGAGTTTCGTAATCCGCAACGCGATTTTCCATTGGCGATTTTGATCGGCAGTTTTGTCGCTGGATTGACCTACTGGGCGTGTTCCGTCGTCGTACTGAAATTTGGTGCCTTTGGCACTCCTCAATTTGATAGTGGCGCGATTCCTTGGCTCAGTGACCAACTGTTTGGCACTCGCTGGGCAATCATGATCAGTGTGATTGGCTTTTTAGCCTGTTTTGCCAGTCTGAACCTTTATACCCAAAGCTTAGCACGCATGGTGTGGGCACAAGCACGAGAATATCGTCCTGAAAGTGCGATCGCTCGCGTCTCGATTCGGGGGGTTCCTGCCCACGCAACGTTACTCGTCGGAGTGGTGCTGTTTGCTTCTTGCTTTATTGGCCATTTGACTGGGCTTGATCTCGAATTCTTCCTCAAACTGGCGAATGGCATTTTTGTGTTGGTTTACTTATTGGCGATGTTAGCCGCATTCAAACTCCTGACGGGGTGGAGTAAACACCTTGCTGGCTTAGCTCTGGTTTTGTGTGCTGGAGTGTTTCTCTGTTTAGGCTGGTCAATGCTATACGCTCTAGGCGTCTTTGTGCTACTGATTCGGCCATGGCAAGCTCGGGTGCAAACAATCTAATGGTGTGGAGTGGTAGTTAAGATTAAGAAGGGAAACACCGCTTTAGAAAAGTTCAACGTCATCAGAAAATGGCCGTTGCGCGCTGGCAATTTTACCGTTCTCACACAACTGTTCATAGCAGTGCACCTGATTTCGACCATGCTCTTTGGCGTAATACAGCGCTTTATCGGCATGGTCGAGAATGGTAGGTAAATAGTCACCCGGCCTGAGTGAGCAAAAACCAGCGCTGAAGCTCAGTTCACCGATTCTCGGGAAGTTATGGCGTCGGATCTGTTGACGGAAGCCATCCAACTGTTGCTTGATTTGTGGCTCATTACCGCTTGAAAAAATAATCACGAACTCTTCACCACCAAAGCGAAATAGTTGAGAAGACGGTCCGAAATAGTGCTGCATCTGCTGAGCGAACATAAGCAGAATTTCATCACCAATCATGTGTCCGAAGTGATCATTGATCGCTTTAAAATGGTCAATATCCAACATCGCGATCCAGAGTTTGTGATTCTCTTCTGTCGAGGGATTGATGGCAAAGGTGTGGCGCAATCGGTCTTCTAACGTTCGACGATTGAGTAATCCGGTCAGCTTATCGCGTTCACTCTCATGCAAAATCACCGTGTAATTACGGTAAATTTTCGCAAATCCGTTGATCAACATGCGATAAGGTTCAGGATCTTTATTGAGGATTAAACACAGCTCTGCGGAAAAGTGTTCTTCTACCGGGATCGGGCAAAAGCATTGATATTGACCATTCGCTTGTTGGGAAAACGCCATTTCCGTTTGAGAGTGCTGGTAACCATTATCGGCGCATGCTTGGTCATATTGCCACTGGTACTCCTTTTTACCTGCAGCATCTTTAGTAACCATTAAACGTGCCACCATAAGGGTTGAACGTCCAAGATGGTGAAATAAGGTCGCCGTGGAGAGCGGTAACAATTCAGACAAGGTCGCCAAAATACTGTAACTGAGTGCCAGCGAATTTTTCTGCTCAGTAATTTCAATAACCGACTCAAGCACTTTGTCATTCATACGTTTTTCTATCCGAAGGAGAACCGCGTTTTCCCAAGTATAGGAAAGGAAACGGGGAATAGAAAAATCGCGAGAAGAAAAAATCAGCCCCTAGAAGAAGGGGCTGATGATTCAGTCGTAGAATGGAACGTTAGTCGTGACGCAACAAATTCTGATCCAGCAAGGTGCCGATAATGTCCAATGAACTCATTCCCGTGAAATCAATTTGAGTCGCGAGGTTTTCGATCACAATGGTTTGTTGAACCTGATTATCGGTCGTGACTTGCAAGGTGACATCATTATCCACCACCTGCGCGGTCAATTGATTAGACACGCTCAAGTTGTTCAACAGTTGTTCCATGGTTAAGTGGTTACCGAGGTCCTGCACCACATCAATCAGATCAATGCTATCGCCTTCGCTGACATTGAAATCACGGATATGGTCAACTTTATCGTCGACTCCGTCGAGCGTCCATTTGAACATATCTGCGCCCGTGCCACCGACCAAAATGTCAGCACCTAAACCACCGACCAAGACATCGTCACCCGCACCGCCTTGAACAAAGTCATCACCGCTACCGGAGAGCAGCGTCATGCCACTATTGTCCGCCACCAACAAGCTATCATCGGTTGCACTGCGATGATCCAGCAGTGAGCCATCTGCCGCAATCTCAATCCGATAATCGATGCTGTTTGCGGAAGGCGCGCTGCTACCATCACTCTCGGTAGACAGTGCTGTAAGCGACAAGGTGTGTACTCCCTCCTCCAAACCGACTACTTTGAGACTCTCTAGCGCATCAGGAGAGACTTCCCAGCGACCATTACCTAAATCGGTCACTGAGCCTGCCGTGCTGCTTAAGCTTGCTCCCGCTGGAAGATGATCGACACGCAAACTCAAGGTTTCATGTAAATCCGTTAAGGCGGCAATCGCGCCTAAAAGAGCAATTCCTTGTGCACTCACGCTCTGATTAGCATAAATCTGCTGGGCATAACCGAAGGCAGGATTCATGCTCAAACTTGGCGCGTTAGCCACCGGATTGACCTGAATCGGGTAGGTTTTGCTCTCTTCCAATGCCATACCTGAGGCATTTTCGAAGTAGACGCCCATATCCTGCGCAGTCACGGTGAGATTGATTTGCGTCCCTGCGATAGCCGCTGCATCCACAAATAAGCCGTAAGCGGAGTCACTATGGTTCAGTAGCGCGTTAATCGCCTCTGGGCTGCCTTCTAGGATCACACTGCCATCTAAGGCATAACTGACGGCCACTGAGCTGCCTGCAGGCGCTTGTACACTCAAAATGCCTTCGCTGATACTCAGTGTCACTTTCATCACATCATTCGTGTGTGACCCGGCATAATCCACATCCGACACCGTAATGCCAGTCAGTTTTTGCCCTGACGCTTCATCAATCTGAGCGGTCAAGTGGATGCCATCCACTTCGGGTTTGTCGTTGACAGCCGTAACATCAATCACAAACTGCGCGCTGTTATCGTGCGCGGTTGATGCATCACCCGCGATTTCGATCCCCGCATTGCCGTTATCATTCACGTTAAGCGTGACGGCGACCTGACCATAAAAATCCGGTGATGGGACGAATTTCACTAAGCCTGCGCCAATCGCAGCATTGATCTCGGCCACGTTACCCGTGATGGAAAGCGCCCCCGTACCATCGCCCTGAATGGTCAAACCGCTGCTAAGCGATGAGTCGATGATCAGCACGCCGCTATTCACACCGATTTGCAGCGTATAGTCCGCATTCGGGTCATCCAACTGAGCATCAATATCGGTCAACGTAAAGCTATTGAGCAGTAGAGGTGTATCCTCTTCCGTCACTTGATCCTGCACGTTAATTAATTCTGGACGATCGTTCACCGCCGTCACATCCACATGCACATCAAACTCTTGCGCACTGCCAAGGTGCTGATCACCTGCCAATCCGGTATCCACGGACTGCACTTTAAAATGCAGATTGCCATTCCAATTCAGTTGGTTGTTATCACCGGAATTGAACACCACTTTATCAAGCTGCTGCGCATTAATTTCAAATACCCAAACGCCGCCACCAAGAGGTGTTCCCAAAGTGCCATCCGCCAAGCTCAAGGATGCGCCATCCGGCACACCGGAGATCTCAACACGCAAAGTCTCTGGGCTGTTTTCGGTGTAATTCGCCCCACCCGGTAAGCTTGGTGCTTTATCAAGAATTTGCGCACCAAGGCTGATGTCAATCGCTTGACCTTCATTGCCCGCCACTTCTTGCGCTGGCGTGATATCCACATCGTCGCCGATTGGCGTTACATGCAGGGTAAATTGATCAGAATGTTCCACGGGTTGGTTAAGCAGTGACTCTTGGGTAAATACTTTGATCCCCAATTGCACTTCGCCACTGAAATCTTTGGCTGGTTTAATCGCCAGCGCTGATAGATCCAAGCTGGTTAAGTTTGGATTGCGGATTTGCACGCTCCACTCACCGCCGCCGTTATTTTTCACCACATAGTCACTCGACAGTGACTTGACGAGGAAATCGGTCGGCAGTCCAGTAAGAACCAAGGAAACAAATTGTTCCGAGCCATCATTGTCATTCAGGCTGACGTTGAACGCATTGCCTTGATCGGCAAGGGCAATCCAACTGTCTTCATCTCCCGTCACCGAAATCGGACTACCAGAGCCAATCGTGATGTCATCCACCACAGGTTTCACTTCAAAACTGACTTGTGAGGTGAAGGTTTTATCGGCATCACTGCTGCTCACACCTTGTAAACTGGCGTTGGTTTCATCAAATACGGTGCTGTCAGTGACTTTTCCGGTCACAGTCATTCCCACGGTATTGATATCGTTACCGCTTGGATAGTTCGGCGCTGGTTTGAAGTAAATTTCGCAGAGTGCAGCTGGTAGCTCAGCTTGAGTGAGCGTAATACTCGTTCCCAAACTTTGGCCGTTGGCATCCACGAAGACACCAGAGTTGGTGTCATTCAACGTCAGTGTCACTTCGGTTAACACTTCTTGCCCTTGCGTACTGCCATTGAGGCTATCCGCCAAGCCGATCGCTAAGTTGAGATGCACAATGCCATCTTCATAGGCGATACCGTCTTGCGTTGGGGTATCGTTCGCCAAATCGGTCGGTTGATGGTTCGCATCCAGTCCCAGCGTTTCTTGCACATTCAGTGTAATGCTTGGGGTCACATGATTATCGAGTGGCTGATCGCCACTGCTGCTGGGTACATCAGCAACCGGAGAGATCGCGACAGGCACTTGCGCCGTCAATGTTTTCTCATCACCCGACTGAGTATCTGTCGTCACAAACGTGATCGGCAGCTTAAAATCACCCGCAAAATCGCGCGGTGGGATCAGCACCAGTCCTTCCAATCCAGAAATTGAACCATCAGGATTCAGCGTGCCTTTAAATACATATTGACCATCAACAAAGTTGAAATCTTGCCCACCAATCGAGGCTCCAGCAGGCAGATCGCTCGCGTTAATCACAATACTCAGTTCGTCGGCTACCGCATCAAAGCCGGTGGCATTGACCATGAGTTTGTCTTGGATCTGTTGCCCCAAGTTTACCGTGTTATCTTCTTTGCCAATCACCAAATCATCGGCATCGCCAACCCAGTTGAGCTGCGCGGCAACGCTGTTATTACCCGTGACCACGGTGGGAAAACTCAAGGTTAACTCTGTGCTCACCTGCTTGGTGATTTTCACTTCGCTGCTGTCTTCACCTTGGTCATAGACTTTGGCCGTAATGGTGATCTTGATGTCATTGAAACCGTTGTTATCCGGGTCGTCATCACTGCTGTACACCAAACCATTGGGCGCTTTGATGCTGAAATCGGCTTCGTTGGTGATTGTCCATGTACCATCACCATTGTTGATGGCGCCAGTGATCAGCAGTTGGTTCAATACCTCCTGCGGTACGTTGCCAAAGCTGACCACCAGTTGATCCACCAACTCATCGGACTGATAACTGCCTGCGGTATTGCTATCAAGGTTATCAAAGCGAATCACATTCGCCCCCGCTTGACCGCCACTCACATTATTGATGGTGAAATCAATCTTGCCATTGGCATCGGCTTGCACGGTTTGGGTTACGCTGCCCGCGTTTTCGACCAAAAGCTGTCCATCCGGCTCAGCGATCGGGTTCACTTTCACGCCAATCGAACCGTGGATCACTTCCTCGGCAATACCTTGACCCGGATTACCCGCATCCACGTACTCGTGGTCTTGCTCTTTTACGGTAATCGCCGTACTCAAAGTGAAGTCGGTACTGGAGTTGTGCGGAGGAATGACCTGAATGTAGCCCGCCGCGGAAACCTGATTTGAGAAATCGAGATCCGATTGTCCTGCTGCAGGCTCAAGTACCAGCACGCCATTGATTAAGGTCACTTCCACATTATTGACAAAGACTCGGCTTCCATCTGGGAAGCCAGAGATTTCAACTCGGCTGAAGTACTCTTGCGCATCAGGGTTTTGAATATTCCCCGGCGTGTTTTGCGGCACCCAAGTGACATGAATACGGTCATCTTCATTACCAGACACGGCATTGTGGTAGTTTTCGGTCACATCAATTTTCGGCTCGACCAAAATACGGATCGTCTCTTCCACTTGGCGAACATGACCATCATTTTCAGTCACAATCACCGTTGCCTTGATATCAATATTGGCTGTCGATGATGCCACTGGCTGAACCTGAATGCCGGTAATCACTTGCGCAGTCGTTAAGTTGGCTTGATAAATCGGTTTATGGTTGCTGTCGTAGCCGGCAAACACCAAATCGACGCTCGTACCGTCACTGTCAAACAGCTTTACACCGTCCGGAATGTTCGAGAGCAGTACCGAAATGGTTTCTGAACTGTCTGTCGGGCTGTCCGCAATTTCACCAGAAATGATGCTGAAGTTGAGATCGACTAAGCTATCTTCCGCTACGGTAGTTATCACACCTTGATGAGTACCTTCATTAAATGACTGCCATTGCGTATTGCCGCTAATAAAATCAATATTCGGAAGATCGGCAACCCCTTTCACGGTGACATTGACGGTTTTGCTGCCTAGCGATTCAATATCCTGCACTTGACCGGTTGATAGGTTAACCGTGTCTTTCACAATCCCTTCGACCACGAATGAGAAATTTTCATTGCTGTGTTTCGTTGGTAGAACCTCAACCTGAGATAGCGCACTCTGCGGGATCTCATAGTAAGTTTCCCCATTAGGGTAGGTTCCAACCGTGATCGGACTTGGGTCAGAGCCTAACCACACCAAAGTGGCGCCCGTATCCGTAAAATCGGACAGACGAACGAATAGCGCTTCTGAGCTATCCGCATCGCTTGAGCCAGTCATGGAAATCACTTCACTGAGCAGGAGAGGATCGTGCTCAACACTCGGATCAACCGCATTTTGATTAGAGGCGTTATCTTCAAAAATCGAAATACGATTAACGGTAAAGCTGCCGCGATCCGCTTCTGGCGCAACATCAATTACAATCTCTTTGGTTTCTGATTGCGCGGTCTGCTTGCCAGCAACGTAATTGGTGGACTCTTTAGTGATGGCCGTGACATCCAGTTTGATTTGGCCTGCGAAGTTATCCGCCGGATCAACCTGAACTTGGGCTATCTTGTTGGCCGGTACTTCATAATAAGTACCGTTAGCATCGGTTTTGGTTGGGATAGGCGAGCCATCGCTATACACCAAGTTGGCGTTTGCGCCATTTTCAGTAAAACGAATCTGGTAGGTAATCGCTTCAGGATTACTGTTGTCTTGAGTCTCCGCTGCGATATTGAGGCTAACATGACTGCCATCCTCTACCGCATCATAGTGAAACTCACTGCTGCTCTTCCAAGTCGCAATATCCGCTACGCTTTCAATCTCGATGCGCATGTTGCCGTTGGTGAAATGATCACGCACACCATTGTGCAGAATTTCCACACTCACTGAGGCATTCATGCCTCCATTGCCTGTCGAGTAGTGACGATCCGGCACAAAGTAGAGGTTTTCGACCGTGGCAATAGTGCCATTGATCGACTGTTGCAACAGTGCGGCAGGCAGCACAACATGTCCGCTTGCCGGATCGACATCCAGCTTCACTAGCTGGTTGGCGCTATCCAAATAATAGAAATCGCCACGGATCTGGTTTGGATTCCAAATCGAGACTTCACCTAGACTTTCCCCTTGGTCTACGTCATACAGGTTGACCTGCAAGGCGAGTTTCAGAGCTTCAACCGGTAATCCACCCAAGTTATCTTGCGCATTGCTTTGCTCACCCGCAGGCACCAAGTTCAGCGCCGCATCGTGGCCTTGGTCTTCATAGCCCGTAAATTTCTGCTGAGTAATGGTCGCTTTGTGATCGGAAATCGTAATGTTGAGCTGTTCCGTCGAGGTATCGTGATCGTAATCGGTCGCCGTCACATCCACCGTAAATTTGATGTCGTTTCCATCAGTGTGATCCAACTGTGTAACTGGAGTGAAAGTGGCCGTTCCGTTAGGTTGAATGGTTAACGTACCAAGATCGCGGCTCACACCATTAACAATTTCCACCACAGTGACGGTTTTCGCGGCGCCATTGAGCTCAATATCATTACTCAGCACACTGCCTTCACGGAACTGGATATCACGCCCCGCTTCGTCTACTGCACTAAAGTGAGTAATCACTCCGCGATCTGCGCCTTGTGTGTCTGGGCTTAAGTTATTGTCACGCGAGAATAGATTCACCGACGATGCCGAAGCCCCCTCCTGCAAGGCGATATTTTTATCATGCAGGATCGGTACATCATCGACGATAGTGACAGGCAAGGTGATCGGTGAGGTATCGCCGTCCGCATCTTGCGCCAGCACTGGAATATTCAGCGTTAGCTCATTGGCATTGAGCGGATGATCCACCGCGCCATTTAAAGTAAAGCTGTAGCTGCCATCGGCTCTTAGCACTAGGGTGAAGATCACCACGCCATTGGCGATACCTTGATAGGTATAGACTTGACCACTACTGGTTGTGGTTATGCTAGGCGCGCCCCATACCACAGGCTGACCTTGTGAAGTCAGCCCAGTATCGCTACTTGTGCTGGTATCAATCTGATAATGGGCAATGCCATCTGCACCTTGAGTGGTCGTAAATTGGCCATTAGCGGTGGTTGATTCTTTGCTCTGATCTGTACCAGTGGCTAAATCATCTTCATTGACCGACAAGACTTGCGCACTGATCACCGATGGTTGGTCATCGACCACGGTTACCGGCAACACAATGCTTGAGGTATCGCCATCGTAATCCGTCGCCACCACATTGAAATTCAGCAGCAATTCATCACGGCTTGCAGCGTGATCCAGTGGCCCTGATAAGGTGAACTGATAGCTACCATTCGCATTGAGCTGCAGGGTAAAAATCAGCGTGCCATCAGGTTTAGTCGCGGTATAAGTATGGTTACCATGGGCATCAACACTGTCAGACAGAGTTAGCACTTGACCGCCAGAAGTCACTCCAGCCAATGGGTTGGTAGTGAGATTCAGCGTGTAGGAAACCACATGATCCGCGCCTTGCGTTGTCGTGAAATGACCTGTCGCGGTTAAGGATTCTTTCGTGGTATCCGAGCCTTGAGTCAGATCGTCCTCATCGACTGACAGCGCTTGTACCGCGGTAATGGTCGGTTTGTCATCGATAATCGTAACGGGCAGATTCACGCTGGCTTTGTCGCCATCAAAATCCACGGCCAACACTTTAAAGTTGAGCTGTTTGCTGTCGCTGCCTGAGGCGTGATCAATTGGCCCAGACAGAGTGAAGGTATAACTGCCATCGGTATTCAGCACTAAGGTAAAAATTGGGTTACCGCCCGCGGTTGCCGTGTAAGTGAGATTGCCATTGCCATCATCGACAGGCGCTGACAGCGTCACCGCCACGCCATTGGATGTCAACCCTTGCACAGGATTGACACTGCTATCGAGCTGATAGCTAACCACCTGATCCGCGCCTTGCACTACGGTAAATTGGCCACTGGCACTCAACGACTCTTTGCTGCCGTCCGAGCCTTGTGGCAGGTCATCTTCATTGACGCTCAAAGGCTGGTGATGAATAAACGAGGGTTTGTCATCATTGATTTTCACCGGCAGTACGATACTGTCGCTATCACCATCAAAATCGGTGGCAATGACTTTGAAATTGAGCGTTAAATCGTTGCTATTGAGCGCATGATCAACCGGCGCTGCCAGCGTGAAGCTGTAGGTGCCATCGCTATTCAGGGTCAAGGTAAAGACAGTCACTGAGCCCGCCATCGCGGTGTAAGTGAGATTGCCATTGCCATCATCGACAGGCGCTGACAGCGTCACCGCCACGCCATTGGATGTCAGCCCTTGTACAGGATTGACACTGCTATCGAGCGTGAAGCTCGCTACGCGATCCGAACCCTGCACTAATTCAAACTGACCACTCGCGGTGAGTGGTTCTTTCGTCACATCAGAACCTTGCGGCAGATCGTTTTCATGAACGTTCAAACTGGTGACATTGGTGAAATAGGGTTTGTCGTCCTTCACTGTCACTGGCAAGGTTATGCTTGCTGTATCACCATCAAAATCAGTTGCGACTACGGTGAAATTGACCAACAACTCATCGCTGTTGAGTGCGTGATCGAGTGAGCCTTGTAAGGTAAAGCGGTAGCTCCCATCTTGGTTGAGCAGCAGAGTGAATACTGGCTCACCGCCAGCCGTCGCGGTATAGGTGTAATTGCCGTTAGCATCAACCGATTCGCTCAATGTCACCGCGACACCACCTGACGTAATACCTGCTACGGCATCCGTTAGACTGTCTAAACGATAAGACACCACACCATCTGAGCCTTGAGTGGTAGTAAAATTGCCATCGGCCACCAAACTCGCGCCACCACCGATCGAGCCTGTATCTAAGGTTTGTTCTGCGACAGTAAGCGGCTCGGCTCCGATAATGATCGGTTTATCATCTTGAATTTCGATATTCAAATTGCCCGGTGCTGAGCTGTCGTTATCGTAATCTATCGCGACAATTGGCAAGCTAATGGTCAATGCATCACTGCCGGCAGCATGATCCAGAGTGCCTTGTAACACGAACTGGTAACTGCCGTCGGCATTGAGAGTCAGTTGGAAAATATCACGGCCGCCCGCGGTGGCTTGATAAACGCGGCTGCCATCAATCAGAGTTGGCTCACCTAATATGACCGCGTCACCTTGCGAAGTCAGCCCAGCGATAGGATTAGCAGTGCTGGGATCAATTTGATAAGACGCAACCTGATCGGAACCTAACTGAGTATCAAACTGGCCAGACACGGTCAGTGGATCCGCGCCATCCGATCCCGCGGGTAGATCGTTTTCATTCAAGCTGAGGGTGGGTTCATCGACCATCACCGGCGCGCTACCATCATTGATGGCCACAACCACATCAATCGGAGCTTGGATCACGTTGCCGTTACTGTCGGTACCCGTCAGTTGGAGTGCAATTGAAATTTGATCACCACTGATAGAGACCAAACCGCCCCCCACCGAAGGCAAGTGGTCAATCGGCTGGCTGAGAGTGGTTGTGATGGTGAGATTAACATCTCGGCCTATCGATTCCGCGCTAATCGCGATGCTCAATACCGTGCTACCGTTTTGCTCACCAATAATGCTATTGGTCGCGGCATCATAACGGAAAACTACAGGTTGCCCGGAAGAGGTAATGTCTTGGTTGAGCTCGGCAAGCAGCGAGGTTAAAAAAGCCGCTTCAGGCACAAAAGAGGCTGGCAGCAGCGCGAGGCTACCTGCCGTAATTAAGCTGGTCACCGTAGACGTTTGCGGATAAGTGCCAAATGACAGCGACCCTTCGGTAACTTGCGTGCTCAGGCTTTCACCACCCGCGGCAAAACGCAGTGGGTTGACCAAAGTTTGAGTTGTCGAAAACGTTTGGTTGTAGCCTTGAGTATCAAAGGCGGTACTGGCAAGCACTTCTAAGAAGTTATAGTCAATGGTAATTGCACCACCGTTAGCCGAGCCACCTGCACCAGCGCCTGCCGCGGCGGCTTCTAATGCGGTGGTTGGGTCGACACCGTCTAAAATCGCCTGCTGAATCGCCGCGATGGCTTGCTCATCAAAATTCGCCGTATCCAATTGCGCTAAATCAAGGTTGATTTGACCTTGAATGGGTGCAGCTTGCACTTCCGGTTGTCCATCTGCCAAGAGCTCTGGCAAACACGCCACGCAGTTCTCATCAATCTGCACACCGCCTTGTGTTGTTTGCAGTTCGATCGCAGATTGATTGACCGTAATGATAATTTCATCTGGTTGCAGAACATCCCCTGCATTCACAATCCGCGCTTGACCCTGCGCATTAACAACAACCACATTGCCAGACAAACTTGTGACTGTTACAGGTTGAGTGACGACTTGAGACTGCATACTGCCCCCATTTCTCGCGGTAAATAATTGGTAATACATTGGCCCCTTCCAATTTGAAACTGCAGACGTGTTGCTCACAGCCATACCAATAAGAAGGGGATATTTTTATTTGGAATCGTGATTATGATTTTGTAACTAAACTTCCTGCTTAAGTTATAAGCGATGCATAACTAAATAACTACTAACAAGAAAGCTAAATAGCGACAGTCTCAATTGTGAAATGGCTCGCAAGCACTCTTGCGAATTAATTGTTAGACAGTGCGAATGGACAATATCGGGAGCGAATGGGTGGCAAGAAGTGAAGAGATAGGATGACTTGAGAAAAACTGCGCCAGTACAAAGACTGGCGCAAGAGTATCTTCTCAAACAAAGTGGAGCTGCAGGGTGGAAGAAGATTGAGCCGTAATACCCCGTTATGGCACGCCATGACCTTTGGATGCGACCCACACCCGATACCACTGCTCACGAGAAAGCTCTAACGACAAGGCTGCTATTGCACTTTGAACTCGCTCGATTTTTCCGGATCCGATAATCGGTAATGGTTGACTCGGTAAACGACGCACCCACGCATAAATCACCTGCTCAATCGACTCTGCACCGAGCTCAACACGGATCTCTTCCAGCACAGCTCGTACGCGCTGCGCTTGCTCAGTTTGACCTGAGAAAATTGCGCCGCCACCGAGGCATGACCATGCCATTGGGCGAATGCGCAGACGCTGCAGTTGATCCAAGGTGCCATCGTGTGCCACATCAAAATTGAGTGGATTGATTTCGACTTGGTTAGTCACCAATAGCTTACCTAAGCGTGACTGCAGCAAATCAAACTGCGCTGGGCTGAAGTTTGAAACACCAAAGTGTTTCACTTTACCGACCTTGTGCAGTTCAGAAAACGCTTCAGCGACTTCATCAGCATTCATCAGTACATCTGGGCGGTGGATCAGCAAGACATCGATCTCATTGACTCCCAAACGCTCAAGCGAGTGATTGACCGATTGATAGATATGCGCCGCGCTGGTGTCGTAGTGATTAATTTTGCGCTCAGGAAAGCGATCGCTACACAGTTTAATGTCGCATTTGGTCACAATCTCGATCTGCTCGCGCAGTGAAGGTTCCAACGCTAGGGCTTCACCAAACAGTGTTTCACATTGATAGTTGCCGTAAATGTCCGCGTGATCAACGGTACTGATCCCCAGCTCAATATGCTGCTTCAAAAAGGTTAAGCGCTGCTGAGGCGTCATGTTCCATTCCGCCAGTCGCCAGTAACCTTGAACCAGTTCAGACAGCTCTGGCCCTTGTTGCGCCATGGTCACTTTCTGTACGGTTGCTTGTTGTTGCATGGTTATTCTCCTGTTTTTCACTCAGCACATCCTATGCAGCTGGCCGTCTCTGTGCAAAAACTATCAATATCGAACCATAAAGTTGTGACTTGAATTAGATTTTTAGACGATAACGCATGGCGGCAATCTGGCTTTCTACGCCCTATCCTGCTGGGTTGTGACACAGTGCAAATTAACAAGGCGTAGCGCTGAGAATGATGTTGAGTGACGCGGTGCAATTTATCCTTTATCGATACAAAAATCGGCGCCATTTGGGTAGGAAAGCCGAACCAATAATAAGAAGGATAGAGAATGAAACTGAACGCCTTGACCCTATCGCTGCTCTCAGCTCTAGCTTTGCCAGCACTGGCCTCATCGGCTTCGACCGCGAATTTAACGGTAGCAACCACCACCAACAGCCGTGATTTTCCACTGCAAGCCGATGAACCACTGGTGATCCCGCTCACTAAGGGCGACTACACCTTGACCATTAGCGGGATTGGCGGTGATTGCCCACCGGTCCCCGAACAAGAGATCAAATTCAATACGCCCATCGCTCTCAATTGCCATGTCCCGACTCAGTTACCTTTGAGTATCCGTTTTACCGGGGATTACGCATTTCAGTGGCAAGCGCAAAACAATACGCTCACCTTCGTGCGTCAAACCACTAAGGCAGCCAAAACTGAGTTTCGTCGCCCGATCCCAAACGTCAGTTGCGAAGTGTATCAAGGCGGTGAAGTGACTTTAGATCTGGCGAGCAGCTTTGCCGATGGAACCGAGTTGCAAGATGCAATGACTGGGCAAGTGGTGACTGTTGACCAAGGCAAAGTGCGCTTAACCCCTTCCGCTAACAGCGGCGGCTTGGTGTTGTTGGAACCCAAACAGACAGCAAAAGCCGAGCCCAAACAGCCCTTTACCTATCGAAATGCCAATATTTATTTTGTGATGGTTGATCGCTTCTACAACGCTGACCCAAGCAATGATGGCAGTTATGGTCGTCACAAAGATGGCCAAGAGGAGATCGGAACGTTTCATGGCGGCGATCTCAAGGGTGTGATTGCAAAACTTGACCATATCCAAAGCTTAGGCACGGATGCTATCTGGCTCTCTCCAATTGTCGAACAGGTACATGGGTTTGTCGGCGGTGGTGAGAAAGGATCATTCCCGTTTTATGCCTATCACGGCTATTGGACCCGCGATTTCACCAAGATCGATGCCAACTTTGGGAAAGATGAGGATTTACAAACCTTAGTACGTGAAGCGCATCGTCGCGGCATTAAAATTTTGATGGATGCGGTGATCAATCATGCAGGTTACGCGACACTCGCCGATTTACAGCAAGATGCGGTACAAGTGGTCAACGCACCTATGCTGCCTGAACGTTGGAATGACTGGAAACCCAACGCCGACGAAAACTGGCACAATTTCCATCAAGCCATTGATTACCAGAGCAAGAATTGGCAACAGTGGTGGGGGCCAGACTGGGTACGCGCAGGCTTACCGGGCTATCCTGCGCCGGGCAGCAGTGACATCACGATGAATCTCGCCGGTTTACCGGATTTTCGCACTGAATCCCCCCAAGCCGTTACCCCGCCACAGTGGCTACTCAACAATCCCGGCACACGAGTGGTGAGCAAACCCAATTACACTGTCGCTGACTATTTAATTGAGTGGCAGAGCGATTGGGTACGCCGCTTTGGGATCGACGGTTTTCGCATCGACACCGTCAAACATGTGGAAGGGGAAGTGTGGCAACGCTTAAAACAGCGCGCGACGGAAAGCCTTGCAGCGTGGCGTAAAGACAATAATCAAAGCGGTGAGCCGTTTTGGATGATGGGCGAAGTGTGGGGGCACGGTGCCTATCGCAGCCCTTACTTTGATGATGGCTTTGATGCACTGATTAACTTTGACATTCAAAAACGTATGGATAACGGCGCAGCCTGTTTGAGCCAGATGGCGATGGTGTATCGCGATTACGCGCAAACCCTCGCCAAATATCCCGACTTTAACCCCGTCAGTTATATGTCTTCGCACGATACTGAGCTGTTTTTCGGACGCTTTAAATCACTGGATATGCAGCGTAACGCCGCCAATGCCCTGCTACTGACACCGGGTGCGATCCAAGTGTATTACGGCGATGAAGTCGCCCGCGAAGCGGGACCGTACGCAGACGATTTCCATCAAGGCACTCGCTCTGATATGCCTTGGGAATGGGATGCCGAACGCCAAGCACTGCTCAAGCATTGGCAAACCTTAGGTCAATTCCGTCAACGCCACCCTGCGATAGGAGCGGGAGAGCATCGCGAAATCGCCCAATCCAACGCTTATGTTTTCACTCGCACATTGGGTGAAGATAAGGTGGTCGTGGCGTTCGTTGGCCGCTAAGCCACTCCATCAGGAGCATACACAGTATGCTCCTGAATTTGTCGAAATTCGTGGCGATGTCCCCTCCCCAAAAGCACTCAAAAATCATCCTTTGGTTGTAACTGACTGTAAAGCCTGCAAACTTAAACTGGTACAACCAGAAAATGACTTTAATTCATTGATCTTGATGAATTAAATCTCTATCTTGCGCCTCTTTTAGAAAATAATTCAGTTATTTTCTTTGACATGGCATTAACACAAATTTAACATCGCGCTTCATGTGCTCTTTTCAGTGGTTGGGTTCCTTTACTTGCACCTTCTCATCCCCACCCGTTACGCATCCCATCACTTGCTCGCCATAACAAAACGACTTGGCGTTATAGATCGGTAGCAAGGGATATCCGTCATGGGTCAACTGAAAAAATCGCATCAAGCCAATAACAATAACCACACACCCAAGCGATTTGAGAATACCGATTAGCAGCCAAGCGCTCTTGCATGCTGCCAGTGTCACTTTTGTTCTTCAATCGTGCGGAAAGACCTAGGAGGTCGAGAATGTTGTATAAATCTTCCCTTGCTGTCGCCATCTCAGCCCTGATTGCGGGGCAGGTTAGCGCCGCTGGTTTTCAAGTTGCCGAACACTCAGCATCGGGTTTAGGTCGTGCATTTTCTGGTGAAGCGGCGGTAGCCGATAATGCCAGCGTGTTAGCACGAAATCCTGCCGCCATGATGCTTTTTGAGACGGCGCAATTCTCTGGTGCACTGTCGATCGTCGATCCTGAAGTCAATGTGGACGATCTTTCCAACAATCAGTCGATGAAGGATGTGGCTCCTCTGCAAATTGTGCCCGCCGCGTATTATATCCGCCCAATCAACGATCAATGGGCGTGGGGGCTAGCCATGTTTACGACCTATGGCGTTGCGACTGACTACCCCAATGAGATTTATGCAGGCGACTTAGCCGGCGATACCTCACTTATCTCAGTCAACCTCAACCCAAACATCGCGTATCGTGTTAACCCAGAACTGAGCTTAGGTTTTGGCCTTGATTTGGTCGCCGCCAAAGCCAAATTAACTCGCCACAAAGGTGGATTGGCTCCCTTCATGGGCGGCGGAAATCCTAGCGATAACCTGATTGGCATGACGGGTGAAACCCTTGCTTTAGGCTGGAATATCGGCGCGCTTTATGAATTGGATGAGCAAAACCGGATCGGCTTTGGCTACCGTTCGCGCGTTAAGCTGAATTTCGATGATGGCGAGTTCTCCAGTTATGACTCAGGCATCGCGACCAGTGCGGTTGTTCCGGGACAACTCAAAATCGAACTGCCAGCCATTTGGGAGCTCTCTGGCTTCCACCAACTGAATGAACAATGGGCTGTGCATTACAGCTACCAACAAACCGATTGGAGCAGCTTTGAAGAACTCACTGCCACTTCCAGCCAATGTAAAAACGGCACCTGTTTCCAAAAAATCGAACAATACCAATACAACGGACGCTGGTCTGTCGGCGCAACCTATACGCTGAATACCACTTGGACATTACGCGCAGGTTTGGCTTTCGATGAGCAAGCCGGTAAGGCAACACTCAGTATTCCCGACAGTGACCGTTTCTGGTACTCGGCGGGTTTGACGTACACCTTGACGCCACAACTGACCATGGATGCCGGTTTTGCGTTAGTACAGAGCCGTAAGGGGTCTTTTACCGAAAAAAACCAAATCGGCCAGAACCTTCAGTTTGAGTCTGAAGCGGTCGCCTATATCAGTGCATTGCAATTTAACTACCGTTTTCACTAATTTCTGGAGTCGAACATGAAACAGGTTATTAAGCTCTCCCTACTCTGCTCAGCACTCTGGTTAGCCGGCTGCGGTGATGAGACCAATAGTTCAGGTGCAAGCACTGAGGTGGTATACGAGTCCTATATTCAACAAGCCTTGCAACGTGATACCACGATCAAATTTGCGTTAAGTGGCAAAGATGCCAATGTGCCTCTCCCCTCATTTGCCTTAATGAATGCCAAGGATGGCACGTTAGAAATTCCGTCCGGCAGCAATACTTCTGGCTCTAACCCATTGGTCGCGATGGGGCAAGTGGATGGCTGGCCCATCACTATGCCGCTGTTCCTCGATTTTAAAGGTGCAGGTTTAGCCGATAACATCATCACATCGGGTATTTATCTGTACGAGTTAACCGACTCGATGACCGGTTCACCGAGTATCAAAGCTTTATTAACCAATGGGGTGGATTACACCGCCGTCTCCAGTGCCGCTTCCGATAAGATTCTCATCGTGCCAACCAAAGCACTCAATGCCTCTTCGGAATACATTTTGGCGGTCACCTCAGAAGTCTCGGATGCCAACAGTAATCCGGTGGGGACTTCTGCAAGCTATGCCGCACTGAAATCCAAAAACAAGATTTACAGCGAAGGAGATATTGCGACGCTACAAAAAGTCACTCAAGGAGTGGAGAAAATCTTCCAACTCAGCGGCGTCGATGAAACTCAAATCGTCTACTCGACGTGGTTTTCCACCCAATCGGTGAGCAATACTCTGTTTGCCACGCGCGGTGCGACCGCATCCGCTTTTGCCAATGGCAGCAACCAATTAGAGACAATGTGGAAACAAACTGGCCTTGGGCTCGATACAGCTTACACAATGCAATTAGGTACACCCGTTGACTTCGCTGCCGCTCTGACAGCGGATGACAATTTCAGTACCTATGTTGGTGCAGACAAAAAAACCGCTATTTTAGGTACTTACACGGCCAATACCGTTGATGTAACCAAAGGCACAGTCCGTCTACCTTACTACCTTGAAACTGGCAGTAACTGGAATACTCAACCGTTTGAATCGGCGATGCCAAGCCTCGCCAAGATCAAAGCCGCACTGGCAGACAGTAAAGAGCAATTAACGATCGGCAGCCAACTGCTTGCCGCGGGAATTGATACCACCAAGCTCGCCACTGATGCGAGTGAACAGCTCAAGCTGATGGGTCTGAGATTGACCAAGTCCGATGGCACTGCATTGGATCCTGAACGCTACATCACTCGCTATTCACCCGTACCCAAAGTGAAATCGGTGCAAGATGTGCCGTTTCTACTCTTTACACCCAATGGCAGCACGCCAACCAATATCGTGATTTATCAACACGGTGTCACCACTGCCAAAGAAAATGCCTACGCTTTCGCGAAAAACCTTACGGCTGCGGGACTTGCTGTTATTGCCATTGACTTACCGCTGCACGGGGAACGTAGTTTAGACAGCACACGCTCGGCCAATAGTGATCCCCTTGCTTACATCAACCTCACCTACTTGGCTGTGGCACGGGATAACTTACGCCAAAGCATTCTCGATGTATTGGGACTACGAGCTGCGTTAACCCTGTCTCAGCCTCTATTCAGTGGTACACCACTGTCTGGCATCAATGTAGGTACAGGCTCGAAAGTTCGTATGCTGGGACATTCATTAGGGGGAATTGTCGGCACTTCTGCGATTGCAGAAAGCAACAAGACCTTAGGATCTACTGCTGCAGATGCTATGTACAGCTTCTCTGGCGCGGCGATTCAAAACTCGGGAGGCCAAATTTCTAACTTACTGTTAGGGTCTGAATACTTTGGGCCGCAGATCAAGCATAACGTTGCGTTAAGCGCCAGCACGGAATACAAAGGGTTTGCTGATGCACAATGTGCCAGCCTAGACGATTCGACTTGCTATAAGTCGTTTGAAACCTCGGCAACTGAAGAGCAACGTGCTCAAGTCACCTCTGGCTTCCAGATGTTCTCGTATGCGGCGCAGACCCTACTCGACACCATTGATCCTTACTCTGTGGTGAGCACAAAGCTTAATAATGGTGGGCTGACCACGCCACTTTACTTCTCAGAAGTGGATGCTGACAGCGTGGTACCTAACAAGGTGAGCAATCAAACTGACTCGGGGGATTATCTCAGCCCTCAGTTTGCAGGCACAGAGCCACTGGCTACCTTGCTTGGTTTAACCACAGTCAATGCAGGACAACCGGCGCCAAACGCAAGCAAAAGCTTTGTTCAGTTCAACAGCACGGCGAAACACTCGACCTTTGTTGCACCGCAAGATGCGGGATATGCGGATCTTGCACATCATACGGAGATGCAAACCGAAACCGCTGATTTTCTTGTCAATGACAGCTTAGATGCGATTACAAATACTGCTGTATTGAAATAGCCAAGCAAGCTACATAGAAACACCTCAAACAACCATGAATGAGGGCCGGATACGGTTCTCATTCATCTTGAACCTCACACTTTACTCCAACTAATCTCATGTTTTATAAAAACAAAAACCTATAGCCTTGACATACCAAGCATGCTCACCAATGCTTATTGTAAACAAATATAACCAACCAGTTTCCACGTTGATGGAACTCCTTACGTGAAATGAAACTGCATTGGTAACAATCACTTCACCGATTTGCTCAAACTGAAATGATGATAAGTCTCCAGTAACGGGTTAGTAAAACGGATGGAAATCGCAAGGTCAGAGGTTAGGCGAATCCCAGCACCCTATGGAAGAACTAAGTTCGCGCTTATTCGCATCCAATGTGCAGGAACTACAATTTTTCTTTTGCCACTTTATTTGGCAAAGTTTGAATGGATTGACCTTATGTGACTGGTGATGTTTCACGTTAAATGAAAAAGAGAGCCAGATGCTCTTGTTCATACGAGACACCCAACATAAGGCGTTAATAGGAGATGCATATGTTTGGTTTTCGTCAAAAGGTCGTACAGAGTCCGCCAACGCTAGAGCAGAATACACTGCGAGCCATTGCAGACAGTATGGCAACAATAGAGTTTGAACCGACAGGTACGATTATCAACGCTAACCCGCTTTTTCTTTCCGCGACTGGTTATCAGTTGGATGAAATTCAGGGGAAACATCATCGCATTTTCTGTTCAAGAGAAGAAATCGACTCACCACAATACAGCAAATTTTGGCAATCATTGGCTCAAGGTCATCGTCAATCGGGCACTTTCAAACGTTATAAGAAAGACGGTGAATTACTGGTCATCGAAGCGACGTATTTTCCTGTTAAAGAAGAAGGGAAAGTCACGCGTGTAATGAAGATTGCCAGTGACATCACAGCACAGTATTTGGCTGCACAAGCCGATAAAGATGTCCTACGCGCAGTGAATGATAATTTCGCCGTCATAGAATTTCAGCCTGACGGTACGATTCTGCGTGCCAACAAAAATTTCTTAAATACCGTGGGATATTCGCTGGAAGAGATTAAAGGTAAACATCATCGTATCTTTTGCTATGACGACTTTTATCGTGAAAACCCTAATTTCTGGAAAGAGTTAGCCTCAGGACATGTAAAGTCTGGGCGATTTTTGCGCAAAGATCGCCATGGCTCCCAAATTTGGATTCAAGCCTCCTATAGCCCCATCAAAGATGAACATCAGCGTGTATATAAAATAGTGAAATTTGCTTCCAATATTAGTGAAGATGTCATGCGTGAATTACAAGTATCTGATGCAGCTGACATCGCTTACAGTACTTCAGTAGAAACCTCGCAAGTCGCTCAACAAGGCAACAGCGTGTTGCATGACTCAGTGAAGCTGGCGGATGTTATGGTGGGCAATATTTCACAATCCTTGGCGCAAATTGAACAACTGGTCACCCTATCGAAAGATGTCTCTGAAATTGTCAAAACCATCAGTGGGATTGCCGATCAAACCAACTTGCTCGCATTAAATGCAGCGATAGAAGCGGCACGAGCGGGTGAGCAAGGACGCGGTTTTGCGGTGGTTGCCGATGAAGTGCGTCAACTGGCTTCTCGCACCTCAAAAGCCACAGAAGAGATCAATCAAGTGGTGAATAAAAACCTCGCGTTAACGGAAACGGTAACCAGCTCCATTTCTCAAGTCTCCAAGATTGCCAATGAAACCAATGGCCGCATTGTGGAAGTGTCAACCATCATGGAACAGATTTACCAAGGTGCAGAAAATGTTTCTTCGGCGGTCAGCCAACTCAAATAGTTGATACATCCTAGAAACTGCCCTTCAAAAACAACGCCCTCAGACTTTGCTGAGGGCGTTGCGTTGTTATACTCAAACAACCAGGCGTTTCAGGTAGGTGGCAAGGAAGTTAGTCCAAGCGTAGCGTCACACCAGAATAGTTACTGTAACCACGTAACATCACATGGTATGTCGTACCCACAACCGCAGAGATTGAACACTGCTCGGCATTGCCTGAACGGTATGGACGACAATCCCAAGAAGAAGTGGTGGGTTTGCTGCCCGCTTTGACATACAGATCCGCATCGCCCGTTCCACCACTGATGGACACAACAACACTGCCTGAATTGGTCACAGTGAAGGTATAGAAATCTTCTCCTCCACGTGAGCCGCTCAGTCCTGTGATCGGTTTACCTTTCTCAAGCACTTTGCCGACAGGTGGTGGCGTGGTGCCACAAGAAGCATTTACACCCACGGTATTAAAGGCCGCCACGACATCTGCGGTGTTGTAGTTGAGATCCTGCGCAGCTTTCACTACCCCGCAGCCACCTTGATCAAACGTGCTGTTCGGTGTCCAGTACAGCTGGTTAGCCACGGCAAACACTTCAAAGCCTTTGCGTACGTTCCAACCCGATTTATTGGCAAGTAGGTAAAACGCGCGGTTAAACACACCACTCGAATAGTGAACATCAATACCGCTGTAATACTGTGAAGCATGATCTATCGAGCGGCCATCACGTGACGGCTGATCGAAATAACGTAGGCCACCGGAGGATTTAAAAATATCCGCGCCGACAATCCAGTCGACATTGCCACGCATAAAGTACTCTGCCGCTTCCCCTGCGATATCCGAGAATGCTTCGTTAATACCACCGGACATATCTCGGTAAACGAGGCCTGAATTCTGCTCAGTAAAACCGTGGCTGACCTCATGGGCACTAACGTTGATATCCACCAAAGGATAGAAACGGGTATAGCCATCACCAAAAGTCATGGCGCGGCCATCCCAGAAGGCATTTTCATAGTTATTGCCATAGTGCACACGCATGGTTAATTGGAAAGTCAGCGGCGAAGTATTCAACCACTGCTGATACATATCAAACACCACTTTTCCAAAGAAGTGCGCGTCGTTAAGCGGTGAGTAAGCACCATTCACTGTTTTCACACTGTTGTAGTTAGTGCTGTTGTTACAAGCATAACTGAACGCCGTGCTACCCGAGGTGCCGCCATTGAGGTTAACAGTTTTTACCGCACTGTTATTCATCGTACAGGTAGTTCCGGTCTTATCAATCGTGAAACCGGGTAAACCGTTACTGCCGTATTCATAACGTCCCGTTTTTTGGTTACCGCCGGGGCCGGTTCCTGTTGCCTGTGCGTGGTTAATGCCATCCCATTGATCTAGCACTTCTCCCGTTGCTGCACTGATAAAGTAGAACGGACGCGAAGGTGTTTCTGAAGCGACAAAAAAGTCAACCAAGTACACTAACTGAGCCTGTTGGTTATCATCCAAACGTACCATCAGTTGCACACTTTCGTTTTCAACCGGGAGCGATTCGCCTGCGTGTTGTTCACCAAAATGGCTAACCGCTAAAGCGATGGCCTGCTGGCTTTCAATGTCAGGGGTCACGGTTGGGAGATCGGCTTCCAACTGCTGAGCCATTTGACCATACACTTGCGAAATCCCTTTACTGGACTCGGTTGCCACCACAACGGTGCCATAGACAGGAACCCCGTTGTACATCTGCTGGTAACGCACTTTCACCTTACCATTCGGCAACTGTACCGTATTGACGGCTTTAAAACCGCTGGCGGCAGGCATCATGCTGTACTGTTGCTGCGCCAACGCTTGTTCAACCATTGATGCATCATCAATCGTGACCATTTGTGCCGCATAGAGAGGGAAGCCAGTTGCCGCTCCGGCCAGAACTAACCAATTCAGAGGACGTTGTATCATTTTCATTTCTCAATCCTAGAGATGTTGAATGTATTAAGCGTTGAACCGCTCCCATCAACGCCGATTGCACGCGAAATACCGCGTTCAATCAAAGTGGTACAAGTCAATGAAAAACACCAAACCAAAGTTAAAAAAATGTTAACAAGAAGTGTGCACTTTACGTGTCACAAACTACTCAGTAAGTAGGAATACTCGATAAGAAAGCCAGAAATAAAGAAAAGAAAATCATAAAGATAAAATCTTACTGATAGGTTTGCGCCTTTAAAATTTGACACCTATTTATCAGTATCAAAAGGGGATTGACGTACGTCTCAGGCTCTGAATGGAGATTACGTTAGAAAACAATCACTACCGCTAAAAATGATGAAATCGAGGCCACAAAAAAATAAAGCCGCGATTTCGCGGCTTTATTTTCGAAATAGGGCGTTAGAATTTATAACCACCCGCGATCATAAATACCCAAGGATTGATTTCAACATCCGTGGATTTGGCATCTGCACCAGCTTTGTAGGTTGCCGTTGTTTCAATATTGGCATACCACACAGAAGCGTTGAGGAACCAGCTATCATTGAGCATATAATCAAAGCCAACGTTAGCAGCAAGTCCCCATGAGTCGTCAAGTTTTAAATCACTCAATCCAGCATTAGTACCCGTACCATTAAAGCTTTCATCAAAGAAAGTGGTGTAATTCAAACCCGCACCAACATATGGACGGAAAGTCGAATTAGCTTCACCAAAGTAGTATTGGACCATAAAGGTAGGTGGCAAATGTTTTGTTTCACCAATATCACCAAGGCTACCTAACTCACCACCAGAGGTAGAAATCTTATGTGAAAATGGCGTAGCAGCGAGGACTTCAAAACTGATGTTGTCAGTAAACATATAGCCAAGCGTTAACCCTAACTGGGTATTACTATTAACTGCCAACTCACTTTGAGTGTTTAACACTTTATCGCTACTGTCATTAGGTACTACCGAGGCAATACCCGCGCGCACAATAAAGTCACCTTCTTGGTGAGCAAATACAGGAGCGGAGCTTAGGGCTGCAAGTACGGCTAGGCCGCAAATGGTTTGTTTCATGACGTTTTCCTTTTTTGTAGGGCTATGTTGTTATCTTTGTGTTGCGCGCACAGTAGCACACAAAAACCACACAAACTTGATGGAAATCAATTTGCATCATTTAGGCACATGAATAATGTGTTTTTGCAACTTGCATCACTTTTTGCAAACATCCTTAACATTCTTCTAGTGCGAGCATGACGTGCCATCATGGCATCAAATATGCAGAAGATTCGTTGTTCCCTAATCGAGGATGACGATATGGACACACTCTACAAAATCGAGTCATACAGTGATGAAGCCGTTAATACCATTGCCGAGTTCATTCGATCCAAAGGCGGCAGATGTTGCGTCGCCGGTTACGCCGTCATCACCAATCACCCGTTTCGAGAAAGTGAAGCGTGGCGTTTACTGCCGCTGGTCGGAAAAGTCACGGACAGTTTAAGTGATTGGGATATCACCCAATTTGAAGAGTTGGTGAGCGAAGTCACCCATTAATGGTGACCGTGGTTAAGTAGAGGATGGATACGTTGCATATGGCATCGTAATTGTAGGCATGCCTCATGGTAGGGATTGAAATGAATGAGCGCAACAAACTGTGCTTTCGTACTCAAACTTTATCATTAGGTGCGACTCGCTTCAGATGGACACCTTTTCTAAGTATTGAAATTCACATAAGCTCAGCACGCCAGACCGTATACCAAAATCTAGATTTTTCCAGTAGTTGAGTGCCCCAAAAGGATAAATATATTTTCAATGGCGCTTCTATTGCTCCGAAACTAAGCCTCTTATACTTACTTTGTCAGTGATACCCAAACGACTCGATGTGCAGGTAACCACTCAAAAGTAAGCCGCCAGCGGCATAGTGTAATCGTGCCATGGGCATTCGTAAGCGCGGTTTAATGCTGTAGTTTCGAATAGATTGGGTACCAATGACAAACCTTTGACTTAATTAACCGTTCAGTGAATTCAAAATGAAGATCTTCTCTCGCCTTGGTCATGTTCTTCTGATATGCAGCAGTTTAATCATTGCCATACCAGCGCATTCCGCCGATTCCTCGACTACGACCAAAGCTGGCGTAAAAAAAACCGTTAAGAAGCAAGAACTCTCTGCCAATAGTGCATTGGTGATCGATCTTAAAACCAATGAAATTATTTATTCCAATAATCCTGATGCGGTAAAACCCATCGCTTCAGTCACGAAATTAATGACAGCCATCGTGACTTTAGATGCCAAGCTGCCCATGGATGCCAAACTGCCCATCACCATCAAAGACGCGAAAGAGATGAAAGGCGTGCACTCTCGAGTAAAGATCGGCAGTGAAATCAGTCGAAAAGATATGCTATTGCTGACATTAATGTCATCTGAAAACCGCGCCGCGGCAAGCCTTGCCCACCACTATCCGGGCGGCTATAAAGCGTTCATTAAAGCCATGAACGCCAAAGCGAAAGCATTAGGTATGAAAAATACGCGCTTTGTCGAGCCAACCGGGCTCTCAGCGAAAAATGTCTCAACGGCTCGCGACTTGGTGGTATTACTGAAAGCCAGTAAAAAATACCCTTTGTTGGGTAAATTGAGCGCCACCGACAAGAAAACCGTCACCTTTTCTAAACCTCGATACACGCTCGATTTCCGTAACACGAACCGATTGGTGCACAACGACAATTGGAAAATTGACCTCACAAAAACCGGATTCACCAATGCCGCAGGACATTGTCTTGTCATGCGCACACAGATGGGTAGACGCCAAGTTGCCTTCGTCGTACTGGATACTAAAGGCAAACTTTCACCCGTCGGTGATGCCAATCGTCTACGTACTTGGATAGAAACCGGCAAGGTCACGCCTCTTTCATCGGAAGCCAAGCAATATAAAAAGCAACGCAGCCAAGAGCAAATCGCTAAAATCAGTGATTACAAAAGCTAGTTGACCAATCCCACACTAAGCTAAATACCATAAAAAATCCGAGTGTATCTAATACACTCGGACGGTTCAGATAGTGAATGAGCACAATCGCTCTCGCTACTCAGCAAAACTAAACAGGATTCTCCTTTGTTTAGCGTCAACTTCTTTCACCGTAATTTCGACTTGAGTACCCAACGCAAAAGTTGCGGTTTGACTAACGATTTTTTGTCTCACCCCATCAAACTCAAACTCTCCATTTTGGAAGCTAGAGAGGGGAATCAAACCTTCGATTCGGTTTAATTCTAGCTCAACAAACAGACCAAAATGGGTTACGCCAGAGACTCGACCAGTAAAGTTTTGACCGATAAAGGGCTTCATATAGTGACACTTCAACGCATTCTCGACCTCACGGCTCACCTCATCGGCCTGACGAGACTGATGAGAACAATGCACACTTAATTGCTCAATCGCCTTGCTATCATAAGGATAATTGGTTGACCCACCAGTGCATTGACCGAGCGATTTGAGCTTGCTCAGTAGGCGCTGAAACGTCCCTTTCGCTTGTTCACGTAGTTTAGAACGGATCGCTCGGTGTACCAGCAAATCAGGATAACGGCGAATGGGTGAAGTAAAGTGCGCATAAGCCCCATAAGCTAAGCCAAAGTGTCCCTGATTTTTCGGTGAATATTCAGCTTGGCTTTGCGAACGTAACAACAAAGTACGAATCACATCCCCTTCTTCTAAATCATGAACCTGCTCTAACAGCGCGTTGTAATCATGCGACGTCGGTTTATCACCACCACCGAGAACTAAGCCTTTCTCGGCCAGCATCATGCGCAGTGAAGCAAGCTTTTTCATTTGAGGGCCAGCATGCACACGATATAGGCTGGGTATTTTATGCTCTTGTAAAAACGCCGCGGTAGCCACATTTGCACACAACATGAATTCCTCAATCATTCGGTGCGCATCATTACGAATAACAGGATCGATCGAGGCAATTTTCTTCTTATTATCTAAAGTAAACGCGAGTTCTTGAGTATCAAAATCAATCGCTCCTCTCACTTGACGTTGCCCCAGCAAATTCAGATATAAACGATGCAGGTTGAGTAAGTGTTTCTCAACCTTGTTTGAGCGAGAATGACTCCATTGATTCGGTTTGAGAATCGTCTCGTTGACTTGGTTATAGGTCAACCGAGCATGGGAGTGAATAAGGCCTTCAGAAAACTCGGCATCCAGCATAATACCCGCATCATCAAAGGTCATTTCACACACTAAGACCAAGCGGTCAACATTCGGATTGAGAGAACACAAACCATTCGATAAGGCTTCAGGCAACATAGGGACGACATAACCTGGAAAATAAACTGACGTTGCGCGAGTTTGGGCTTCAAGATCTAAGGGATCATTCGGCTGAACATAATGAGATACATCTGCGATAGCTACGAACAGTTTCCATTGACCATTATCCATCGGGTAGCCATAGACAGCATCATCAAAGTCTTTGGCATCATCACCATCTATAGTGACAAAAGGCAGATCTCGATAATCCACACGCTGCATTTTATCTTTTTCATTTACATCCGTTCCCAAAGCTAGGGCAGCGCTCAATACCTCACTCTCCCACTTTTCATTGATACCGTGACGACGTAATGCCAGCTTTACCTCAATCCCAGAGTCACCTGGACGCCCCAAAACTTCGGTGATCTCAACCATAGTAGAGTGTTTGTGATCAGGATATTGAGTCACTTGGGCGTAAACCAATTTCCCCACACTTTTGGCTGTAAATTGATTTGGATTGACATGAATGAGCTGTGAAAACGTTGATTTTTCTGGAGATAGATAGAAATTAACGCCTTTTTTCTTAAGCAAACCGACAATGTGAGTCGTCTTTCGCTCAACAATCTTTATCAAACGATGATTTGAACGGCCCTGTTGCTGAGCATGCCCTTTTAAAACCTGTACGATATCGCCGTCAAACACATGGTCGAGCTGATGTTTAGGTAAAAATAGGTCTTTTTGATTATCGTCATACGAGACAAAACCAAAACCATCAGCATGCAGGCTAATTCGGCCCGAGACTAACGCGGTTTGATCAACTTTTTGATAGCCTCTTCTGTGTGTAAAGGTGAGCTGGCCGTCACGCTCCATTGCTCTGAGCCGTTTTTTCAGCGCTTCTTTTTGATTTTTCTCACTTAATCCCGTTGAATGAGAGATTTGTTCGTAACTTAAATAGTGTTTTACTTTATCGAATAGACTAAGAATACAATCTCGACTAGGAATAACGTGATCATAATGGGTAATATTGATTGCAGATGCGGATAAGTTTAATTTCATGTATTTCTCATTGATTCGCCAACCGCTTTCAATATATAAATCAACTTATATGGATAAAGCACTAGGCGAAATTGACTCTATTATGAGCCTATTAATATAGATTCCAGAAGATGGAATAGAAGATTTAGGTAAATATTACCTAATTGTAGATATATACCGAAGATATTAATACGAAAAGTGATAATTTGATATTAACAGTAATTGATGCAGCAAAACAGTAC
This sequence comes from Vibrio sp. R-1, assembly GCF_035615595.1. Lineage (NCBI taxonomy): Bacteria > Pseudomonadati > Pseudomonadota > Gammaproteobacteria > Vibrionales > Vibrionaceae > Vibrio > Vibrio sp. R-1. The sequence continues at coordinate 85,318 of NZ_WPDC01000004.1, forward strand.
AGTGAAGTTTTTAAAATAGCTTAGGTATATAACTGAAGAATATTCGAAGGGGTATTGTGACACCACGTTAAAGTGGTGTCACATTCAGTATTACAGGACTGTTACTTCAGCAGCTTGTAAACCTTTTTTACCCTTTTCAACAAGGTAAGACACTTTTTGGCCTTCCGCTAGCGTCTTGAAGCCAGTTGAAACAATAGAATTGAAATGAACGAAAACGTCATCACCACCATTGTCTTGAGAAAGAAAACCAAAGCCTTTAGTCTCGTTGAACCATTTTACTGAACCAGTTGATTTATTAGACATAGATACCTCTATATTGATATTGAATTTTTAGGATTAATTTTAGCTAATAAGTGCTATTTGACGATTTAGAGATAAATATTTTGTCGCAGGAACGTAAACGAGGGTATCGATGATGAACTGAGAGAAATGTCGATCTTAAAACTAAATAGCTCTCTTCTTAGGAGCTGATGTGCAGTATACCGATAGAATTGAGAATAGCTAGCCTTTTCTTTTTTATTTTTCCTAGGGCTCTATTGGCTAGTGTAGGCGGACAACCATCCGCCTCTCTCTTACAACGCAAACTCTACAAGAGTTGTCATGCCGTGTATCGGTACCACATTGTCTAGGTTTTCACATTTTACTATCAAGAAACAATAGAGTGTGACAACTGAAGAGATGAGAAAACTTCTATCTATTTTATTTTATCCGTGTATAGTGAGCCTCGTTTTTTATCTTGAAACATCCCTTGGTTAGTCTGAATCTCTTTTAGGTTTCATTTTGAGTGTGTAGTAAAACTGGGCACTTAGTGACATGTTTTTATTATCATAAGATAATCTCAATGCATATCATTGCGCGAGTCATCTTTATGAAGATAAAAAATCGCACATTGGAATTTTAAAAAGCAGTATATTCCTCATATAACCAATGAAGCATAAACTATTGATTAACGTTTTCCGTTAATTAAATGACCACTTCTCAAGATAACAAGTCAAGCATTCAAGATTATCTTAAATGCTTGGGTTTAAATATTGATGAGTATTTATTATTAAACTGAGTAAAAATCACAAGTAATAATAAATATGCATCACATGACTTTCAAAAGGTAAATCATGAAGAACAAAAGAGTTAAATTGCCTAAAAAAAATAAAAAAGGTGCATATGAAGCAAAATTTGAAGAGATGGTAAAAGAGTATCATAGCGCCCAAGCGGTTTTAGGCGAAATGTCCGTAGGCTCTGAAGAATACACTGAACAAAAAATTCTCTGTGACAAGCTATTTGCTCATGCTGAGCGCTTTTTTAAGCAGAATCAATAACCAAATTTATTAATATGCCTAATGATGGTGGTGTGTAAGTTTTATTCCTCTTCACATCATTCTCATCACTCACCTTTGATAAAAATGACTTGTCTCTAGAGCAATTTCCCAAACGGCTGCAACATCAAGTCGCAAGGGATATGTTGAGTCCGATGAACCCTTACACATCAACGGCGCTTCACTTTTTGGTGAAACGCCTTACCTCTTATTGTTAAATCAACGATTTTTTAGGTAAGAGTCCATCTCTTCTGCTGGAACCATTCCCCCGCCAGTCGCCCAAACAAGATGCGTGGCATTCCCCATCACGGTGTCATCAAACTGCATTCGAGCTCGATATTCAACACTCTTTGTGACCACGATAGGGCCAATCATACCGGCTAATGCAGAAGGCTCGAGCTGGATATTCTCCGCTTCATTCAATTGCCCAAGCAGTCGGTACATACGCTCATCACTGATGGTTAAATAGCCATCCAGCAGCCTTTCCATTGCTCGACCGACAAAACCAGAAGCTCTCCCCACCGCTAAACCATCAGCTGCAGTGATGTTATCAATCCCGATATCTTGAACACTGATTGCGTCATGCAAGCCAGTATGAACACCAAGCATCATGCATGGAGAATGAGTCGGCTCAGCAAAAATACAATGAACATTGTCCCCAAAAGCTATTTTCAGACCGAAAGCAACCCCTCCCGGCCCACCACCAACGCCGCAGGGTAGGTAAACAAATAAAGGGTGCTGCGCGTCGACAGCAATACCTTTTTCATCGAACTGTTTCTTGAGGCGTTCACCTGCAACCGAATACCCTAGAAATAGAGTTTGCGAATTTTCATCATCAATGAAAAAGCACGTCGGATCATTTTCAGCTTCTTTGCGCCCCTGAGCGACCGCAACACCATAATCTTGGGCGTACTCAATCACATTGACCCCAAGAGCACGGAGTCTGTTTTTCTTCCACGCCCTTGCATCGGCTGACATATGCACAGAAACCGAGAAACCTAACTTAGCACTCATAATCCCAATCGACATCCCCAGATTTCCGGTCGAACCCACTGCAATACTGAACCGTTTAAAGAAATCACGAAATTCTTCGTTTAAGAGTTTGCTGTAGTCATCTGACTCCGTCAGCAATCCGGCCTCTATCGCGAGTTTTTCTGCGTGAGTCAACACTTCATAGATCCCGCCTCGCGCTTTTATAGAGCCAGAAATGGGTAAGTGACTGTCTTTTTTGAGGAGTAATCGACCTTGTATTGGGGTGTCATATTCACGCTCAAGCACACTTTGCATCTCTGAAATGGGAACGACCTCTGACTCAATAATTCCGTTTGTTTTCGCGGTTTCTGGAAACGCTTTTGCAAGATAAGGTGCGAATCGTTTTAAGCGTTGACTCGCATCTTGAATGTCCTCAGAACCAAGTCCAACGTAGCTTAACCCTTCCTCAAGGCGAGTAATGGATGGGTTAAACCAAGATACTTCTTTAAGCTCGATGAGCTCTTTGACTAGCGGATATTGCTCAGTAAGTTGCTCTATGTTGATCGTCATCATAAAACCTTAGTGTTTATTTATGCACTGAGCATTTCATAGAAGATTAGACATCCTGACAAGTGAAGAATAGTCACTTTCACATGAACCAGATTAAAACAAAATCGTGAAATTCATAGACTCTTGGGGAAACACAGGACAATAGATGTATTTTATTCACAACATTAGGCTAATATGACTGAACCCTGATACCTCAGTCAGAGCCCAACTATGTACACTAAGGATAATATCTTTGCCAAACACAGCCGAATAAATAGTTTTCAGCTTTCAAAGTTGCATACTTTTGAAGTAGCCGCTAGGCATAATTCCTTTTCTTTGGCTGCGGATGAACTCTCACTCACACCGAGTGCGATATCGCATAGAATAAATAAACTTGAAGATGAAATCGGAATTAAATTATTTGAACGAACACATAGAAAGGTAGAATTAACTGAAGAGGGACAGCGTATATATCACTCTTTACAAAAAACATTGAATAATCTAAATCAAGAAATTATCGATATAAAAAATGGTGAAACCTCAGGCTTACTGACTATTTATTCAAGACCTTCTTTTGCACAATGTTGGTTAGTTCCTCGTATTCACGCATTTAAAGAGCTCTATCCATCCATTGATCTGAAATTGCTAACAGGAAATGAAAATATCAGTTTCCAAGGTTCTGGAATTGATGTCGCCATCTATTTTGATGACCATATGCCAGATAAGCTATCTTGCAAAGAAATATTCTCAGAAACGATCATTCCAGTTTGCACCCCTGAGTATGCCCAAAAATATTCGCTCACTAGCTCAATGGATAACCTTTATAACGCCACATTACTCCATGACAATCAGGCATGGAACTATAATTCAGATGCAGATGAGTGGAAAACATGGGCCAATGCCAATCAGTTGGAAAACTTAGAAAATATATCCCGTATCGGCTTCGACCGATCAGACTTAGCAGTAATAGCGGCTATCAATAATGCAGGCATCGCAATGGGCCGATTCAGTTTAGTCAAATCGCGACTATCGTCGGGTGAGCTGATGACCCCCTACCCCAATACTGAGGTGATTTGTAAGCAAAGATACTATGTCGCGACTCTGCCGAATAAGCATAATCAGAAAGTAAAACTTTTCATTGATTGGTTGGAATCACAGGTAAAAAAAGCAGTGTAAATTCATTTTGTAATCACTTTATTTCCATGGATGCATGGGTATCTTGAATTTGGAATCTATCATTCATCCTAGACAATCAACGACAGGCTTGCGTCTCTCAATACAGTTCTGTATAAAACAAATATGCAACAGATTACACATGTGTTGTATTTGAATTCTCAATGAACTGCGTTGGTTGCAGTTGCTGTGCTTGAGTTAAGTGTAAATGCGTTGCCGCCCCTTAACCTCACGTTAGGACTATAGGGACTAATGTTTATGTCTGGAAAGGACTGCATCACATCACCAAAGAGGAATCAGAGATGAAGATGAAACACATGAAACCATACACGACGATGAAAACTGTGCTCAGCACCTTAGCCATCGCGCTCGCTTTCGGGCCTTTGCACAACGCCCAAGCTTGCACACGCATCTTATATGAGACGGGGAATCAATCCTATATCAGCGGACGATCCATGGATTGGGCGGATCCTTCCGCAGCGACGGCGCTGTGGGTCTTTCCCAAAGGGATGAAACGCGATGGAACGGTTGGTGACAATCCAATTAAGTGGAGCGCGAAGTACGGCTCAATTATTGTCTCCTTCTATGATGCTGGAACCGCTGATGGAATGAATGAGAAAGGACTCGTTGTCAACATGCTGTATCTGAAGGAGGCTAAATGGGGGGATGCAACCAAGGACGGAAAGCCTACACTGAGCGCTGGTGCTTGGGCACAGTATTTTCTCGATAACTACGCAACCGTAGAAGAGGCCGTTACGGCAATGGCCAATCCTCCATTTACCATCATTGCGCCTTCACTGCCAAACGGAGACGCAGCAGCCTTACACCTCTCGATTTCTGACGTGAACGGCGACTCTGCGATTTTTGAATACATTGATGGCAAGCTCGTGATTCATCATGGTTCGCAGTACAAGGTAATGACCAACTCACCGACGTTCGATCAGCAGCTAGCACTCAATACCTATTGGCAGCAGATAGGCGGAAGCAAATTTCTTCCAGGCACAATCAATGCCGCAGATCGCTTTGTCCGCGCATCTTATGCTCTCAGTGCCTCACCTAAATACCGAGACAACGACCTTGCACTTGCATCTGTTTTTTCGCAAATTCGTGCGGTTAGCGTCCCTCTCGGCATTACTGATCCCGACCGCCCTAACCTCGCAATGACACTGTGGCGTACATTTGCAGATCATACAGCGAAGATTTATTACTTTGAGTCTGCAGTTTTCCCCGCCGTTTCTTGGCTCGACATGAGTAAGGTTGATCTGACGGAAGGCGCAGCCCCAAAAGTCGTTAGAGTGGAACGGGGCCAGCCTCTTGCGGGCGAGCTTTCAGCTGCACTTAAGCCAGCAGAGCCATTCAAGTGGCTCGGGGCAGAATAATCAGAATATTACGGTGACTAATAAGATATGCAACTCATTAACTCGTGCAAAAAGAGGCGTCCGATGCCGTAATCAGTATCAACTTCGACATACCTACGCCTGTTAGATGATCACCCATGCTAACGTCAACGTGAGTTACTTGGCACAATAAATGGGTCACGCAGATATCACCATGGTCGCAAGGGTCTACGGTAAATGGCTGGTTGAGTCGAACAAGAAAGAATCAGAACGAGTATGGCAAGAGCTAGAAAGAGTCAGGAATCACTTCAGAAAGGCGGTTTTTTGATTCAAGCGGAAACAATTTAAAACACAAACTCTACTGCTATCCCAAAGCTGAACATTATGATTTATTTGCAAATTTTAAGAAAAAACAATGTTTCATCATATTTATAAATAGATTCATCATGGATCAGACTCATTAAAACAACATTTTCATGCCTCAATATGCGATAAGGTATGATGGACGTCAAAGAACAAGTAAAAATAAGTTCATACGAAAACAATTGTTGATAGTTACGCGTTGATTGAAGTGTAGAATATTGTAATTAATTCAGTTAGAGAATCGATGTTAGGAACGCAGAATGCTGGAAAAAAAGATACTCAATAAACTAGTTGTTATAAAATCTACTCAATTAAATGAAAATCAAGGTTTTGTAACACCGATATTAAGCATCTCAGAGAATGAAGAGTTTACGCCGATACTCAGACACGATTATCCTCAAGATATCCTTGTTTCAAGAGGATATCCTTATATTGACTCAAACTACGATACAAGTGAACTTTTTATCTTAAAAACTCACAACCTCGATGAAGAAAAAACTCAACAAAGTGGCTCTCCTCGTTATTGGGCTCGTGATGAATCTGCATTCTCTGATCTAACGCCGAGTACGTTGTTACCAATTGTCCCAGTTCAACTTCCTAGCAAAGAAAATGGTATTCTCCCAGCAGGAATGATTCCTCCAACTAGACCATTCTTTATTTTAGACGATGGCTACCTATTCGGTCCTCTCACAAGCAGCCAAACAGATGAAGATAGATATATCGTTGAACCTTATGTTCACCCAAGCTTATCTTTTGGCAAAGGTTATATTGGCAGATTCCCTTTAACGGCTGTTAATGATTGCGTGATTGAAACAAGAATCAACGGTGAATCGATGTTGTTTGTATCCTCATTCAAACAACTATCATCACATCGTAATGACAAAAGCAGTATTGACTATGTTTCTGATGACCAATTGATTAAAGTCGTTAATCTACTAGGTTTTGGTAAACAAACCAAAGGACTTGGAAAAAAAGAAGCTGAACGCCTACAGCAAATCATCGCGGATAGCGAAAAAGCGAATAAATTTGGGAAGCAAGATGAACGACTCGAACGGCTCAAAGGTTTACTAGATAGATATCTTAGCGAAGCTGATATCGGTTTTGAGCTCATAAAAAATTACCTTGAAAGCAATTCAGGCCAAGAATTCCTTAATAACTATGTGGAAGCCAATAAGTCAACTCTTTTGAGTGATTTTATCGACAAAGTGAGGGCAGATGCTAAAGCTGAAGAAAAGAAAATTCAGCAAAAACTTCAAGAGCAACAAGCTCAGATTACAGCGAAAGAACAGGAAATCTCGCAAATAATCAATAGCGTTGCAAAAAAAGAAAAGATGCACAGGACGAAATTGCAAGAATTGCTGCTGAGACTGAAGGTGAAGTAAGGCAAACACTGCAATTGAAGCAACAAGAATTGAGTGAGCATATTGTTTCTCTTGAGAAAGAACAAACTGCGTTAGAGAAGAAAATTAAAGATAAAATTGATCGGCTAGGGTTAGTGGATGAAATAGAAGAACTGAAAAAAACATGTAATTACTACGAACAGCACTCAAAACGACTTGAATCTACAGTAAAAGGCTTTGAGGCTACACTGAAGAACAATGACACAGAAGAGTTAGCGAAAAAAATTGGTGAAATGGAAGCCATTAATCGAGTTTTGAATGGTAAGTCGGCTTCTGTGTCAAAACCAGCCCAGCAATATAGTCCTGTTATATATAGTGACTCAGAACCTGATACTGCAGAGCAGCTTATTGATGCTATTAGTGCCCATTTTGCCCAAGATAATGGGAGAATGTTTAGCAAAGAAGAGATGACTAACCTAATAGTTTCGGTTAACCAATCGTTTCTCACTATTTTGTCTGGACCTCCGGGCACAGGTAAAACATCAACAGTGACACGCTTGGCAAAAGCGTTACATTTGGGAAATAGCAAAGGTGATCAAAACTTCTTGTACGTACCTGTTGGTCGTGGCTGGGTGTCAAGTAGAGACACTCTTGGCTTTTATAACTCATTAAAAGATGTATACCAAGAATCTAGGACTGGACTATACAGCTTTCTCGCTAGGCAAGAGCCTAAAGATAGTGATGCTTTAAAGCTAATCCTTTTAGATGAAGCAAACTTGTCTAGTATGGAGCATTATTGGTCTGACTTCCTTGCATTATGTGATTTAGAGAACTTAAATCGACCAATAGATACAGGTATACCTCACGAGGGACATCGTTTTCTCAAGATTGGGGATAACACAAGATTTATCGCGACAATAAATAACGATGCAACTACAGAGAAATTATCTCCTCGACTCATCGATCGTGTTCCGGTAATAACTTTAGATTCACCTACAGATAAAATAGTAGATACAGCTAGCTTGACGCTTAATGGTTCAGTGAAAGCCTCGAAGCTTAGAGCATTGTTTGTACCCGAATACGCTGAGCTATCTAAAGCTGACGAGTTTATTCTTTCTAAGATAATCGACACGTTAAGTACTCGTGATTCTGCACTTGGAAAATCAATTCCAATCAGTAGACGCAAAGTAAACGCGATTACGAATTATTGTGATGTAGCTGGTCAGATGATTGGTTCAGAGGCAGCAATGGACTTCGCGATTCAACAACATATTCTTCCTCACATTGAAGGTTATGGGGCGGCATTTAGAAAACGTTTAGAGCAACTATTAGCTATTGTGAACAAAACTTATCCTCGCTCAGCAGGTCAAATTGAAAGAATACTTGCCAGTGGTAATGAATTTACAGGCTCATACTCATACTTCTAGGATTAGGCGAAAATGCATTTAGAGCTACACATTAAATCAGGAAGTAGATCTGGTGAGGTTATTCGTCTAAATGAGGTCACTTCTCAAGTGGAACCAGCCTCATGGGTAAAAGAGAATGAAGTTATTGAATTGTTTTTAAGGACTCCTTGTGAGTTTCAGAGTGCAACTCTGAGCCTTTATGACCATATGGTTCCTGCTACTTACATTGATTATGACGGAAACCATATAAATTTTGTTTGGAAACCTCAGCGCCATAAAAATCGCTCATTAGAATGTTTGTTTATAAATTACTTTGGGTTAGCAGAGTTATCGGTTGAGCTTGAAGACGAAAATGAAAACAAAATTGTCAAAAACTTTGCTCCATTGGAAGTCTTTGCATCCAAAATTAATGCTCAAAATGTGGAGGATATGCTTTCTTATCTATCCACTTTAGGAGATGAACAACTCCACTCCCTTTTTCAAACAACGAAACATGGTGCGGGCTTTAAAGAAGGATCCATTTCCCCTAACGGAAGCCTGGAAAGGCTGGAACAAACAATTGATAAACTCTCGTTTCTTCTTCAAAACTTATTTGCAAAACCGATCACCAAGCTTTTACCTGAACACCGTATTTTACAAGCATCTGGAGAGGAGGGCTTGGATGATAGTGCCTTAGGTTGGTTGTTAGACAACCTTTCTGTCGTTGAAGAAATTGATGACATTGATCGTGCACACTTTGAGCTTAATAGCAGGCTGTATAAAGCTCATTCCGTACAAGTACCAGTACTAAAAGAAAATACTAATCTTTATGAAAATCAAGTAGTTCATGGTTTCATCGTAACTCTTTTGAATGAAGTTGATAAGCTTTTAACAAACTACAATAGATCCGACTCTTTAGAATCAACATTTAGTAAAGAAATGCCTGAAGGTTACTCTTCTTTCTTCACACAAGTAAATCGATT